>JAFUXW010000034.1 GCA_017477035.1 Alphaproteobacteria bacterium
AGTTTTAGCAAAGTAAATCTTATCATCAGTGCCTAAATAAACCTGATTAAGGTAATTATTTGCCAAGTCATTGAATACAACTTTTGTGGTTGTATTGGCATCATTATGAATAGTTTTGTCAATCACGATGATATCTGCTTGACTGGCCGAAGGATTACCGGAAGGATTATTCAAGTTAACAACAATTTGGTTACCATCCTTACTCTTTAGGTTATCAATATGAATATTGGTTAATAAACCATCGGCCGCCGCATTTAAGGTATTTGAGTTAACTAATGCTTTAGCTACATAAACATCGGAGTTGTCATTATATCCGTAATAAGTAACGGTGCCGTTGTTCGTGATAGTGTTAGCTAAATACGAGGTATTTCCGTTTTGATTTTTATATCTCAAATTAGAATTTGCATCTACCGAGAAATCATTATTAGCCAAGGAATCATTACCGGAATTCAAATTCATATATGAACCGCTTTGTAATTTAATATTGTTGTTAGTCAGATTCAAAGCAGTATCATTTAAGGCCGAAGAGTTGATTGTATTAGTGTCAATATAACCTGTGGAAGACAGAATCAAATTTGTTCTGCTGATGTTATACGCTGTAGATGCAGGAGCACTATATAGTGTTGTATCAAGTAATACGGAAGTGTTATCACCGGACATTGCCGATACAACGGAAGATCCGAGTTCAACCGGAATATCATTACTACCGGCAATTCTAAACATAGATCCTGCATTATATACGCTCTGATTATTTGCAAAATGAATTTGAGCATTATCAGTCAGCTGAATACTTACCGAGGCTCCGCTGTCATTATAAATGGAATTACCCATAGCAACACCGCCGGAAGTAGCCGAAGCAGAGTTACCTGTGAATTGTAATAAGGCATTAGAGCTGATAGCACCATCTATAATTCCTCTATTATAAATAGCACCTCCTTCTTTAGCCGAGTTACCGCTGAATAATGTATTTTGAGCAATATCAATAGTAATTTTGCCGTTAGTTCCGTTACTAGGTCCGTTAAAGATTGCACCGCCTTGAGCTGAACCATTATCGGAAGATGCGTAGTTATTAGTAAAACTACCGCCTTCCAGAGCAATCTGTCCATAGTTGGCAATCGCACCGCCTAAAGCATTACCGGAACCTATGCCTCTGGAGTAATTCTGTTTAAATATGGAATTAGAACGAATAGCGTTAATAACGCCATCTGTATCATTGAAAATAGCACCGCCTTCAGCTCCTGAAGTAGCAATGGTGAAGTTACCGGCACTACCGGCAGTGCTTTCATCATTACCAAAGTAAATCATATTAGAAGCATCACCACTGTGAATGTTCAACTCACCATCATTATAAATAGCACCACCATTTGCAATTGTGGCATATACGGTTGAACCTGTTGCACTTTTTCCCTGTCCGGCGTAATTGCCAACAAATGTGACAATGCCGTCTAGGTTAATTTCACCGCCGAAATCACCGAGATCAGGATATTGACTGTTTTTATCATTATAAATAGCCCCGCCTTTAGATGTAATTCCGATAGCGTGGTTATATTCAAAACGATCGTTGTTTGAAATGTATGAACCTTCATTATGAATAGCACCCCCGGTTGCAAGAGTGCTTAAATCGCCGGTTGAGGTATTGGAAGAATTATTTTTCCACACATCCAGAATTTTACTTTCTACTTGAGAAGGTTCTCCTTCTACGTATGCAGAGTATTCCATAAGTTCGTTACCGGCGTGATTGTTTACAAAAGTAGATCCTCCGGTTGACCTAATGCTTCCCAATACAATATTGGTTCCGTATAAAGCATTTGAACCATTATAAATAGCACCTCCGGCAGCTTGGTTAAAGTGCATAGTATAGTTTTCATTGAAAGAAGAGGTTACTACTTCAGCCTGATTTGCGCTGTAATTTGATAAAGCACCACCAGCCGAAATACCAGTGGTATCTTTATTGCCGAACTCGTTAAGAAAACGAGTGGCGCTGTTATCATTAAATTCCGTGCGATAAATATTTAACGAAGTGTTGCTTGAATCGTTATTCATATTGGCAATTACGCCACCTCCGTTTATAGCTAATCCATTCAACACGGTAATATTATGTTTATGAGAAACTACGGTTGAATCAAGCTGAGTTCCAGAAGTATTATATCCGAAAAATACATTTCCTTTATTTCTAAGCCAAGCATCATTATGTGTATCACTACTGCTTCCGCCGCCGTCGTTGATAACCTCTTTAAGGTTATACCCCTCACTACCATATACGTAAGCGGTGTCACCATCATATATGGACATTCCCATATATTGAAAGCGCGGGGTTGAAGCAGAATCATAAACGGTTGCGTTCGCTGGTGCAGAAAATGCCATTACACCGGCAGCAAACATATTTAATAGTAAGCATTTACGCAACACACTTCGGTATTGTGCGGTTAGTAAACCTATTCCATTACGGCTCAATTTTAGCATAGTAATCCTCCTTATATTATGCCGTTAGCATAAGCATAAATTATTAATATTTTCATAATAACAGCAAAAAATATTTTTTTAATAAGCTAGCAGGTGGCATTTATTTAAAGATAAGAGAAAAAAAATTAATATTTTCATAATGAAAAGAGGCAAAATCTTATTTTATTTTCATTAATCAACATAAACCGTGAGGTTGAAAACATTCGCCAAGAAAAATAGGCAAATAAAACAAATGAACATTGCCATAAAAGGAGCTGTCATCCAACCTATGATAATTTTACGAACAATAATCCAGTTAATGCCGCGTCCGCCTTTAATTAAGCCTATTCCTAAAATTGCGCCGATAACCGCTTGAGAACTCGACACCGGCACCAAAGGGATTGTCGGAAGGGATGAATTTTCCAACCAATTATGCAATGACGTTGAAGAAAATAGTAAAAGAACCGCAGATTGCGCTAAAACCACTATTAATGCTACCATAGGTGACATTTTCATCAGATTATTGCCAACAGTCATAATAGCTTTTTTTGAATATGTTAAAATTCCGACACTAACAGCTAAAGCACCAATTAAGAATAATACTTGTTCGGGATTTAACAGCAATATACTTTTTATATATATAGGTTTGAACGGGCAAGACTTAACAAATACTCCGACTACATTAGCAATATTGTTGGCGCCGAGGGCATAAGCACCTATAGCGGCGGTTACAAACATTGCAATACGTGTAAGTTGGTCTTGCATTAACAAATGTAAGCTTGAATATTTTATTGTTTTTTTGAGTAATAAGTAAAGGAACACTGCTATTACGCCGGAAATAAGCGGACACATAATCCATGTGGATACTACTTTAGCAAGAGTCTCATAATCAGTCGGTTTACCTGCGTATAAATTCCATCCGACGATTGCACCCACGATTGCTTGCGAAGTGGAAACCGTGATTCCAACTCTGACCATCAAGTAAACAGCAAGAGCTGCCGATAACGCAACCATAAATGAACCAGCTAATGCATTAACAGCGCCCAAATCTCCCAGGGTTTCACTTGCACCGGCTCCGCCATATACCGCTCCTAAAATAACGAATACTGAGGCAACCAGTGCTATGGAAGTGAAACGCACCATTTTTGATCCTACGGCAGTACCAAAAATATTAGCGGCATCATTTGCACCCAAAGACCACCCTAAAAATAAACCGCTGCTTAAGAAGAAAAAATAACTTGGTTCCATTAAATATCTCTTTTAATTGTAAATATTAAAACAGCATCAATGCAGTCCTCGGCTCGATCTGCAACATCTGCTACTTCACCGATAAGCGAACTTAATTGAATTTTGTGTGCAAGTTCCATATCGGAATCAAATACGTCTTGCTTTAAGGCAGCCCAAGTTTTATCGCTTTCATGTTCCAAAAAATAGACCTTACGCGAGTAGTCGCGAACTGTTGTA
>JAFUXW010000262.1 GCA_017477035.1 Alphaproteobacteria bacterium
GTACCCGCTAAACACGCCACAGAGTGGGAACCCATTGAACATACAGAATTAAATGACAACTTCAGGGCGATTTCAGGTAATCTGGATGAAAATGTCTGGGAACCGTGTGTAAGCGTTGAAAATAAAGGGCTCTCGACGTGTTGCGAAAACCCTGTTCAGGATGGCTGCTTCACCTGGACTCGAACCAAGATTGACGGAGTCAGAATCCGCTGTCCTACCATTAGACGATGAAGCAATAAACATTTCAGATGCCAATATATAAGATAAAATTTTTCTACTGTCAAATATTTTTGTAAAAATAACTTCACTTTTGCATTTTATGTGTTAAATTTAGTCGGGGGTAAAAATGATACAAAAATCTATATTTAAAAAATTTTTAAAAATATTCGTAATGAATAAAAATAATGCATTTGGAAAAAATATTTCAGTTAATGAAGCATTGAGTATCCAAAATGATTATACAACAAATCAGTGCTATAATGAAAAGTTGCCGAGTTTTCCATATGTAGAAATTGCAAAGCAATTAGCTTCTCCTAAGCAGGAAATATTTGATGCTGCATTATATTATATGAAAAGAATTGCTATTAACGAGCCTAATATCAAAAACAGAATTATTGATCTATTAGAAAGTATATCTAATGATACTGAAATTAGCGGAACTAAGAAAACATGTATTTTAGAAACAATTAAAAGCATTAAGAGTTTAAAATAAAAAAAAATACCTAAAGTTGAAATTTTCTCTTGACTTTATAAAATAAACAGATAAATATTACCTTGGATAGCAAATCTAGATTTTGCAATCAAATAATTTAATCGTATGTTTATAAGGAGTTTTGACTATGTCTACTGGAACTGTTAAGTGGTTTAATACCCGCAAAGGCTATGGCTTTATTCAACCGTCTACCGGTGGAAAAGATATTTTTGTTCACGTTACAAAACTGGAAGAAAAAGGAATTCGCCGTCTTTACGAAGGACAGCGTGTTAGTTATGAACCTTATGATGACCGTGGCAGAATAGCGGCTGGAAGTATCGTTATTTTGTAAAATAAATTGATAGTCAAGAGCGCCGAATTGGAGTTTCCACGGCGTTTTTTTATTTTTAAATCATGGTGAAATTTTGAATTGTCCATACTGTGGCAGACAGTTCAAAAGATGTTTTGTTGTTCCTGGCATGGATGGAAAGATTACTTCGCTTCGCACCTCCACTGCGCTCATCGCCTTAAGGCGACCGGCATCCTAAAGTCTGCCTTTCGCTTGTAGTCAAACTCACTGACTCGTGAGTTCTTCACCCACTCATCTCTTTTAAAACAAAAAAACACCTCCCCGGTGTTTTTTGTTTTAATGGCGGATAGAGTGAGATTCGAACTCACGGTACCCTTTGGAGGTACACACGATTTCCAATCGTGCGCCTTCGACCACTCGGCCATCTATCCATTATCCCGTTATGTATAGCTTTTTTTTTATTTTGGCAAGTATTATTTTTGTTTTTTTAATAAAAAACCGCCGAGCAAATACCCGACGGTTCATAATCATAACTTTCCGATTATTAATAGTAAGGAATAACTCTGGATTCCGCTCCATTAATAAACATACATCTTTGACCAGCTGCAAGCAAAGTATCTGTTCCTTGTGTAACGCTATATGTTTGGCCATTATCTGTGCGAACAATATATTCATATCCGCCCTGCTTCATCATACTGTCTTGTATTAAGTTACCGGCAAGCATACCAGCTGCAGCACCGCCGATTGCCCCCAAAGTATTTGCACTGCGCCCGTGACCGATGGTAGAACCGGCAACACCACCTGCAACACCGCCTAGTAAAGTTCCGGCAGAATTATCATCACTGCTGACATTTACCTGACGAACAGAAACAACCGTACAAGGAAAAGCATTACTTGCCTGTCTTACACCTGAATAACTGTAATCATTACTGCCGATACGCGGAGCACAACCTGCTAATACAACCAAAAACGGAAAAACATATAATAAATTCTTGTTCATTTGCAATCTCCTGTTATAAGAACTAACTATATAATTATCTATTCGAAAATTATTGTCAAGACTAGACAATTAAAGATAGTTGATATATAGTGCATGAGATTTAAAACTTAAACAACAGTTCAGAGGGTATAAAATGGTGAAAAGAACTAATATAAAAACATTATTGCAATCCGAGCAAACCATTGCTCAAGTACTTGTAAAAGGATGGGTTAAGACCAAACGCGATTCTAAAGATTTTTCATTCATAGAAATAAATGACGGTTCGTGTTTAAAAAATATTCAAGTTATTGCCAATAATACCCTCTACAATTACAATGAAATCAAAAAGTTGACTACCGGTTCATCGGTCGCGGTTATCGGGGCATTGGTGGAATCTGCCGGTGGAAAACAAAAATATGAAATTAAAGCCGGAAATATTGAAATTTACGGAACTGCACCCGACGATTATCCTTTACAAAAAAAAGGAATGAGTGATGAATTTTTACGCACAATCGCTCACCTGAGGCCTCGTACTAACAAGTACGGAGCAGCTTTTAGAGTTCGTTCTCGTTTATCGTATGCTATTCATAACTTTTTTCAAGAACGTGGCTTTTTTTATGTTCATACGCCTATTATTACGGCGTCTGACTGTGAAGGAGCCGGCGAAATGTTTCAAATTACCACATTGGATTTGAAAAATCCGCCATTGTTGCCAAATGGTGAAATCGACTATTCCAAAGATTTTTTCGGTAAGGAATCTCGTCTTACGGTTTCCGGACAATTAAACGGAGAAATGTATGCTTGCGCTTTGGGTAATATATATACTTTCGGCCCTACATTCAGAGCTGAGAATTCCAATACTCAACGCCATGCTGCAGAATTTTGGATGATAGAACCGGAAATGGCATTCGCTGATATTTATGATGATATGGATTTGGCTGAAGATATGGTGCGCTATCTGGTTAAAGACATTATGGAAAACTGCGCTGATGATCTGGATTTGTTTGAAAAATTTGTTGATCCGACATTAAAGCAGACTTTAAGCAATATTGTTGATAACGGATTCGCTCGCATAACCTATACCGAGGCAATCGAAATTATGCAAAAGTCCGGCCATAAATTTGAATATGAACCGGTTTATGGTATAGATATGCAGACAGAACACGAAAGATTTTTAGCGGAAGAATATTTTAAGCGTCCTGTTATTGTACGTGATTATCCAAAAGAAATCAAAGCATTCTATATGCGTCTGAATGATGATGGAAAAACCGTGGCTGCCATGGATGTGTTGGTTCCGAGAATCGGCGAACTTATCGGTGGTTCTCAAAGAGAAGAACGCTATGATGTTCTGATGGAAAAAATTAAAGAAACCGGTATGGATATTAAAAATTATGAATGGTATCTGGATTCCCGTAAATACGGTACGGTTCCGCACGCCGGTTTTGGTTTAGGTTTTGAAAGAATGATGATGCTTGTTACGGGAATTGCCAATATTCGCGATACCATACCATTCCCAAGAACTCCTAAATCTGTGAGTTTTTAAGGAAAAAATATGAAAAATTTCATTTTTTTAAGTTTCGTGTTTTGTCTGTTTTCTTCTCCTGTTTACTGTGAAGAAAATAATTCCGCACAGCAGGAAATTCAAAAAAGCGCTGATGAAGAAATGGTATCCGGACAATCTGTTTACTATACACATTATGCAGATATGCCGAAAATAAAAGAACTTGATGAAAAAGATGATGACTTATATTCTGGCGAAGAAGTTCTCCCTATGAATATTCAATTATCCGAAGAAGAAAAACAGCAAGATTTAAGTTTGGATTTTGATTACATAGATTCTGAATATGAATTACCGGATCTTTCGTGCGACAATGAAAAATTAACCAAAGAAGTTGCACGTTTTATACAAGATAATACGGATGTGGAAGAAAATTCAGTAATAAGTCGCAGAAATCGTCTTTTATTGGTGAAAAATTTGAACAAATTCTCTGAAATAAGCGAAGATGACATAAGTAATCAAGATAATTTTAAAACCAAAGCAACCTTAATGTATTTACGTATAAATCGCAATCAAACCATACACAAAATATGTGTGAGTAAAAATAATCGCTTCGGTAAATACAACAATATTTTTTTGGTTATTTATCCGTATCTTAAATATTATAAAATTGTGGTAACAAATATGATTAGTATTCCCGAAAAAATGGATAATTCAACTTTCATACACAGCTGGTAATTTACATGGTTAATCATCAAGACATAGTTGTTTACGAAAATAAAACAAATTTGCCGGCCGTCATTGCAGAAGACGGGGTGTATAGTTATTTACAGAAAATAAAACAATTTCCTGTCTTAAGTTTAGAAGAAGAAGAAAAGCTAATCAGACAATTTAAAGAGCAAGGAGATTTACAAGCAGCGCAAACATTAATAACTTCGCATTTGCGCTTGGCTGTAAAAATAGCACTGACTTATCGTCGTTATGGTTTGCCTACAGCTGATTTAATATCGGAAGCAAATATAGGTTTAATGCAGGCTGTTAAAAAATTTGATATGAATAAAAATGTCCGCCTTTCCACCTATGCTATTTTATGGATTAAAGCAGCATTAAATGATTTTGTATTGCGCTCTTGGTCATTAGTCAAAATCGGAACGGTCGCTGCCCAGAAAAAGCTTTTTTATAATTTGGGACGCATTAAGGCAAAGTTGGGTATTTACGATAACAAAGAACTTGAACCGAAAATCGTTAAACAAATCGCCAGTGAGTTGGTGGTTGATGAAAAAGATGTAGTGGAAATGAATCGCCGTATCGGTGGTGATAGTTCTTTAAATGTTCATGTAAACCACGATGACGAATCGGTAGAAGCCATAGATTTATTGGCAGATAAATCACAAAATATCGAAATGAAATATGCGGCTAAAGAAGAAAGCAACTTGAAACGCAAAATACTCTTGCAGGCATTAGAAACCCTCAACGAGCGCGAACAATATATAGTCAAACACCGAATGCTTGCCGAAGAACCGCAAACTCTTGATGAAATTGGAAATAAATTTTCCATTAGTCGAGAAAGAGTGCGTCAAATTGAAAAAAAGGCTTTCGAAAAATTGACTATCGAAGTAAAAAAATCAATGAAAATGGTCGCCTGATGGATACTTTTTTTCTGCAAATTGCCCAAAAACTGTCCGAAGCAAAAATCGAAAATCCGCAATGGGAAACTCGGTTGATTTTTGCTGAGGTCTTGCAAAAATCACCATCAGAAATATTTTTAACAACCTCACCTACTATAGCTGAAATAAAAAAAATCAACCATATAACAGAGCAACGCCTACGACACAAACCACTTGATAAAATTTTCGGTCATCGAGGTTTTTATAAATATGATTTTTTTATAAGCGAAGATGTTTTATCTCCACGACCTGATACTGAAATTTTAGTAGAAAGCGCTCTTGAAATTTTACCAATTATTTCTCGACCAAACATTTTAGATTTAGGATGCGGAAGCGGTTGTATAATTGAAACTTTGCTCAAAGAGAATCCATTAGCAAGCGGTTGCGCTGTAGATATTTCCGCACAGGCATTATCAATGGCAAAAAAAAATGCTAAAGCTCTTGCTATTGATAAACAGCTTAAATTTATAAATGCCGATTGGTTTGCTGAGGACTTCACCCTACAAATAGGCAAAAAATTTGATATGATTGTATCTAACCCTCCTTATATTCCTTCTGCAGAAATTGAAACTCTTACAACAGAAGTGAAAAAATATGACCCTTTAGAGGCTCTTGATGGAGGAGCTACCGGATTCGAAAGTTATGAAAGAATTGCTGAAATTGCTCCGATTTTACTGCGAAATAATGGTTATATATTACTTGAAGCCGGATACAATCAAGCGCGGCAAATTGTCGATATTTTCACCACTCATGGCTTTAATTTACTGAAAATTGTTAATGATTTGGCAGGTATTGAAAGATGTGTGGTGTTGCAATTGGATTAATAAACTGAAAAAGAGCCTCAAATCAGAGGCTCTTTTTTTGCTATCAAAAACTATTATGCAGCTTTCTTCATTTTAGAAGCGGCAAATTCATTCATTTTTTCAATAATGTATGACATTTGTTCGTCCGTCAAATATGGTGTCATCGGAATACTGCATACGGTTTTGGAAAGTTTTTCGCAAACCGGTAATGAACGCGTATTCCATTTTGCATAAGCAGTTTGAGTATTAACCGGACGCGGATAATATGCACCGCATGGAATTCCGTTAGCTTTCAAATATGTCATCAATTCATCTCTATCTTCACAATGAACTGTATACAAAGCATATGCAGACTGGCAATTATCTAAAATTTTTTGCTTGCCGTAATAAGAACTCAACTCCTCATCATAGCGCTTGGCAACTTTATAGCGTGCTTTAAGTTCTTCCTTGAAAACGCTCAATTTTAGCAATAAAACAGCACCTTGGAAAGAATTCATACGACCTGTCATTCCCATACGAACATTATCATAATGATCTTCAGGGCTCATACCATGAACACGGCAAGATTTAACCAATTCATTTTCCTCATTACTATCGCAGAAAGTAGCACCACCATCACCATATCCTCCGAGTGGTTTTGTCGGATAAAAAGAAGTAGCCGTCATATCAGCGATAGAACCGGCATTTTTGCCATGATACACTGAACCGAAACCTTGACAAGAATCGGCCAAAACTTTCATTCCGTTTTCGTGTGCAATTTTCATAATAGCATCATAGTCGCACGGAGAACCGAAAATATCCACTGGAATAACAGCTTTCAATCTCAATTTTCCTTCAGCTTTAACTTCAGCAATAGCACGTTTCAAATCTTCAACATCCATATTATACGTATCTGGATCAGAATCCACAAAAATCGGGGTAGCCCCAAGTATAACAGGAGCTTCGGCGGAAGCAACAAAAGTAAAAGATGACACGAATACTGCATCTCCTGGTTTTACATCCCAAGCCATCAAAGCTAAGGTTAAAGCATCAGTCCCCGAACCACAGGTTGAACAATATTTTGAACCTGCATATTCTGCCAATTTAGCATCCAGCTCTTTGGTTTCCGGTCCCTGACAATATGCTCCATGATTAAGAATATTTTTAAATGCTTCTAAAAATTTTTCTTGTCCGATAACTTTTTGAGTAGTAGCACAGTCAAACAAGTTAATCGGTTGAGCAGGTTTGTTTGTCATATCAAAATTCCTCATATTAAAAAGTTTCACCTGCCCGTAAGATACTCTGATTTTCACTTGCTTGCAACACACAAAAAGTTACGTTTTTGTAACAAAAAAACGACGCCGTTTAAGGCGCCGTTTTGATAAGATTCTTTCAAGCAATTAGAAAGTATATCTAACACCGAGTAAAGCTGAATGATCACGAACCTTCAGTTTAACGGTTTGACTATCCGCGCCAAATACATCGTGCTTACGAATGCGACCTAAATCAGCATAACGATAACCTGCATCTACTGTCCAATGGCTGTTAATCTTATAAGTTAAGCCGGCCATAACTTGCCATGCAAAATTATAAACAGACTTATCAAAACTCTTAGATTTTGCACCATTGTTGTAAGCAAATGTTTTAGCCTTCAACCAAGAAGTACCCATACCAAGACCAACATATGGTGTCCAAGATGTGCAGTTTAAGAAATCGAAATAAGCATTTGCCATAACAGAATACTTATAAACTTTCGTTTTGAGACTTGTCTCACCATTAGAAGATTTTTCTCTCATAGGCATAGTGTTATTCAATTCCAACTCACCGCGAATAAAACCGGCCTGAGCACCATAAGCAATGTGAGAGGCATAATTTTCATCTCTCAATCTTGCACGATGAGAAACTCCATTAACTACATTCTTAATTTTATTTCTGTTCCAGTCATATGAAACCTTACCGGAAACATATTGATTTATGTTAACACCAGCTTCGGCATTTGCTGCAAACAAGCAAGCCACACCAGCTAAAAGTAAAAATTTTTTCATCATTTATTCCTTTTGTTATTTGTTGATCAACAATAAACTTTTGTTTAATAACCCCTGCAATCTATGCCAAATAATTTCATTCGTCAAGTATTTTTTTATGAACAAATCATTAACAACAGATACTATGGACAGTATTTTTCTTACAGAATAAAGGCTTTTCAATATTCATTACCATCACAAGTGCCTTACCTTCAAAAAATATACTTAAGTCTAAAAAACTAAAACATACCGCGTTTGCGAAAATATATAATGACCAGTAAAGTAGCCACCATAGATATAGAGATAACAATCCAAAATCCGTATGCCGAAGCTGCTACCGGCACCCCGACATTCATTCCCCAAAAACTGGCAAGCATTGTCGGAATTGAAAGCACAATCGTAATGGCAGCCAAAAATTTCATAATTTGATTGACGTTATTGTTAATGATAGAAGCAAAACCATCCATCATACCTTCAAGAATGGTGCGGTGCATATCTACCATTTCAATCGCTTGTTTATTTTCTACAATTACATCTTCCAATAAGTCTGTATCATCTTCGGTAAAAGCTAATATTTTTGATGTTGCCGGAGATTTAGTCATTCTTAAAATTTTTTCCAATACCAACTGGTTATCACGTAATGCTGTGGTAAAATATACCAACGACTTTTGAATTTCTATCAACTGGAACAGTTCTTGATTGTTCGTAGTTTGCTTCAAAGCATCTTCAATATGCTCTGTTTTACGATTGATAATCGCCAAATAACGTAAATAAAACTGAGTAATTTTATATAATATCGAAAGCATAAATTTTGTGCGTTCACGTGTATCAAAAGTCTTGGCTGTGTTTTTATTGAACGAGCTCAAAATACGATTATCCTTCGAACAAATCGTTAAAAAATTACGCACTGTAAATACTAAACCGCAAGGCAATGTATCAAAATTACCCTCTTCATCTAGCAATGGTAAATTAACAATCACCGAAAATATACCCTCATCAAGCTCAACACGGGAACGCTCATCTGCATCCAAAGAGTTGCGCAATATATCGGCATCAACTTTTGACACGGAAGAAACCTGTTCAATCTCTTTTGCAGAGGGATTGACCATACTTATCCATGCCTGATTTGCCGCTTTAAAAGTTTTGAGCTTAACTAATTTGCCGCCGTTCTCTGTTTTGTAAATCCTAAGCATATTAAGCTCTCCTTTGAGTTTGATGATTCAAAGTAAGTTTTGAAATGGTGCGGCCAAGAAGACTTGAACTTCCATGAGCTTAGCTCATAACGACCTCAACGTTACGCGTCTACCAATTTCGCCATGGCCGCATTTTCAAAACAATCATACAATTATTATAATATTTTCCGTAAATCAAGTTTTTTTTGCATAAAAAACTTTTTTTTCATAAATTTTGCATTTTTCATTGACAAAATAAACAGAAAATCATAGTATTAACGCTACTAATGAGTGATTATGAATATTTTTTTATTAACCAATTCTTTTAAGCAATGAAGAAGATATTATTCTTTGGTGCGCTCGTTGCGATAGCAATGACGCTCACATCGTGTGACAAGAAGGCTGAAGTTAAAAAACTCGGCGAGTATGAATTAACAGAAAAGGCAGACAAGCTCGGTCTCAAACTGAACGGTGCCACTGTGCTGGATCCTGTCTATGACGAGATTTCCCAGAACAGCGACTACGACTGCGTCTTGGCCAAGAAGGACAATGAAACTACCTTTGTCGTGAACGGACACACTGTGTTCACCGGTGAAGTAAAGGACATCCGTCCGGCTGAAACTGCAGGCTACTACGTTATTTCGACTCCGAAAGGCCTCAATCTCTGGAAGAGCGGAACCGCATACAGTATCGGTGCTTTCGATGAGATTGTGATGAACGGCGAGATTGTATTTTTCAAGTCTGAGGAAGGTTGGGGCGCTACATTTACCAACCACGAACCTATTGCTCCGAGACGATTCGAAAAGGTTTATGTGGCAAAAAACAGCAAGACACACGCAGTGCTGGTCTACACCAAGAAGAATGGTTGGTCTATGCACGACAGCGGAGGTGTTACCGACGGCGTAAGATATGATACTCCGTCCAAAGTGCTTGAAAAGCAACTCAAGAGCTTTGACACTTCCAAGCCTTATGGTGTTATTGACGTGAATTGGGACCTCTAACCTCTGTGCCTATGAAGAAAGCGATTGTTCAACCTAAGCATCCGGAGACAGAGAGAGACGATTTTCTCGGTAAGAACCCAATGCGTCGAACCGAGTGGAAGGAACAACAGCCTCCTAAGCGTAAACGCGAAAAGGATATGGGTGACAACCTTTAATAAGGAGGCTGAAAACAATCATCTGAAGAGACTCTGAATAGAAATGTTTGGAGTCTCTTTTTTATATGAACATTTTTTTAACCTTGTTATGTTATCATATATTAGTCTCTATGGAGAAATAAATGCTTGAATATATATCATACCAAATAGGCAAACCTTTAAAACTTGTATTTTTTCTGCACGGTTACAACGGAAATATTGATGATCACCAATATGCAATTGATTGGTTGTGTCAAAAATTAAACGATTCGATAGTAATTGTTCCGAAAGCACCACAAATAAGCGATAAAAATCCTCAAAAAAATCAGTGGTTTGGAATGCTCAAATACGACTCCGAAAATAAACGATCTCAACCAGAAACCTCCGTTGATGAAATTTTTGCAATATATAACAGTGCATCGTCTGAAATAAGGCAATGTGCTAAAAACATAAATAATTTTATTAATGAAATTCAAAAAAAATATAAAATCACTGACAATCAAACCTACATTATCGGATTTTCACAAGGTGCAATGTTGACAATTTATACCTCCTTAAGTCGTCAAACCCAAATCGCCGGCTCTTTTTCTCTTTCTGGTTTAATTGCCGGAGCAAACTCACTGTCCGAAGACATAAAATCTCACCCATCTGTTTATCTTTTTCACGGTGAAGATGACTTAAAAGTGCAGTATAAAACCCTGACATATAATAAAGACTGGCTTAAAAATCACAATATAAATTCTAAAGTTTATACATATTGCGGATTGGCTCATAAAATTTGCGAAGCTGAAATCGATGAAATAGCAAAAATTATAAATTGCAAATTATAAGTTAAAAAATATTGACAATTCGTTGTATAGTTGTATTGTATCTATAATACTATTTAAATATAACATTTAGTGAGGTAGATATAATGAGCAAAAACATCAAATCGAGTAATAACATTTCTCATATAGATGAATTACCTTGTGCGCAATGTATGAATTATTTGTCGCAAGATATTAAACAAAGGCAGAACGTTCAATACAAAGATAAATTAGAAATCTTACACTATTTACAACACATCTCAGATCCCCGAATTCTGAAAAAAATAATTATTTTATTGAAAAATCTCGCTCAGTCATAGAATAATTTTGCACACAAAAAAGGGAAGCAGATGCTCCCCTTTTTAAATTTATTCTTTACTCTTATTTACTTGAATTTGCACTGTTCACACCTTTAACAGAAACAGACAAATCATCAGCAATACGAGCAGAACGACCGCGTAAAGCTCTCAAGAAATAAAGTTTTGCTCTTCTAACTTTACCAACGCGAGAAACTTCAATCTTAGCAACATTCGGAGAATAAAGCGGAAATACACGCTCAACCCCTTCACCGAAAGATATCTTTCTAACGGTAAAAGAAGAATTGATACCATCATTTTTACGAGCAATACAAACACCTTCATAAACCTGAATACGTTCTCTATCGCCTTCTTTAACCTTGGTGTGAACGCGCAAAGTGTCACCCGGCTTAAAAATCGGCAGATTTTTACCTTCCATAAGCTTTTCAATCTGCTCTTTTTCAACATTTTCGATAATATTCATTTTTTTTACCTTTTTAATTAATTTGTTATCCCTATACAACAGAATCTAATCAGAATCAAGTTTTTTTTCCAACAGATCCGGCCGTCTTTGTTTAGTTATTTGAAGAGCCTGTTCTTTTTGCCATTTTGCGATATTTTCATGATGTCCGCTCATTAAAATATCAGGAACTTTGCGTCCTTTCCATTCTGTCGGACGGGTATATTGGGGATATTCTAACAAATCATCTTCAAAACTTTCATTTTCTGTTGAAGTTGAATTGCCGAGCACTCCCGGAAGTAATCGCACAATTGCATCAAGCATAATCATTGCCGCTTGTTCGCCTCCGGTCAAAATATAGTCTCCGATACTGACTTCCTCTATGTTATACTCTTCTATAACTCTTTCATCAATACCTTCAAATCGACCGCATATTATGGTCAAACAGTTTTCTTTACTCAACTCTTTGACTTTTCTTTGCGTTAACGGCTTGCCTTTCGGACTCATATATATGATTTTACCGCCTTCAAAATTATGCTCTATTGCTTCTCCCAAAACATCAGGACGCATAATCATACCAGCACCGCCTCCGCAAGGTGTATCATCTACCGAACCATGTTTATCGAAGGCATAATCTCTGATGTTGACGGTTTCAAGCTGCCAGATTTTTTCATTCAAAGCTTTTCCGGTTAAAGAACACCCCAAAAAACCGGGGAAAATTTCCGGAAATATTGTTAAAATTTTAGCCTTGAGCGTCATCCTCACCCTCATCATCAGCTGCATATATCATCGTTGTCGATGAAACAATCACATATCCTTGAGCAATATTTATCTCTGGCACATACTGTTTAGTAAAAGGCAACATCTCTGTTGCTTTTTGAGCATTCAACTTTAATTCTATGATATCACCGGCGCCGAAATTATAAAATTGCAACACCTTACCGACAACATTGTCCGGAGTTTTCAAGCATACTTTCAAACCTATTAAATCCTGTAAATAATACTCCTCATCATCAAGCTGAGGTAATTTATCACGATTCGCGTAAAGTTCGGTGCCGATTAAAGCCTCGGCCTCATTTCTGGTATCAACTCCTTTTATTTTGACGCGTACATTAGCATTTGCCAAAGATTTACCCACAACTTTGATTACAAAAATTTTATTTGCATCTTTATTTTCAAGTTCCCCCAATTTTTCCCAGTCTGCAGGATTGGACCTTTTCGGTTGAACTTTGACTTCGCCTTTAATACCGTGCGCCGCCACAATTTTACCAATACAAATTCTCTCTTCCATATTCAAAGTCTTTCAGGCTCAAAATAACTTATTAATTGTTATATTACCGAAATTATTCGGCAGAAGCTTCCAAAGCAGCTTTTGCAGCTTCTTCTTTAGCTTTCATTCTTTCCAAAGCTTTAGCTTTAGGAGCAGACTTTTTCGGCTGTTCACGAGTTGCCGGAGCGGCACACAAACCTAAATTAGAAAACAACTTCTGTAATCTTTCGGTTGGTTGAGCACCTTTAGACAACCAAGATTTAACCTTTTCCTGATCCAAAACCAGTCTTTGTTCATTATCTTGAGGCAATAATGGATTATATGCACCCAATTTTTCAATATATCTACCATCACGAGGAGATCTTGAATCGGCCGCAACAATATGATAATACGGACGTTTTTTTGAACCACCGCGAGACAATCTGATACGTACTGACATTTTTTACATTCCTTTCAATAAATTAAAACGGAAAACGCTTATTAAGCCCGCCCGAAATTTTTCCGAACGGATTTCCTTTAAACATTTTAGACATTGCCGATATAGAACCGAACCTGCCCATTTTTTTCATCATTGTTGACATCTGCTCAAATGACTTAAGCAAAACGTTAACATCGTGAACTTCAACTCCGGCGCCTTGTGCGATTCTTCTCTTGCGAGATGCTTTTATAATATCAGGATTAGTTCTTTCTTTTTTGGTCATTGAAAGAATTATTGCTTCCTGTTTTTTCATCAGATTGTCGCACACGCCGGACTCTTCAATCTGAGATTTAAGCTTAGACATCCCCGGAAGCATTCCCAAAATACTTCCCATACTGCCTATTTTCTGCATTTGACGCATTTGATTTAACATATCATTCAAATCAAATGAGCCTTTCATCATTTTACTTGCCATTTTTTCGGCTTCTTCATGGTCTACATTTTCGATTGCCTTTTCCACCAAAGAAACCACATCGCCTTGCCCTAAAATACGACCGGCGATTCTATCGGCATGAAATTCTTCTATATCATCAAGTTTTTCACCGATTCCCAAAAATTTGATTGCAGCTCCGGACACCATTTTCATGGAGAGCGCGGCTCCTGCTCTTGATGTTCCGTCCAATCGGGTAAGCACCAAACCGGTTATACCGATTTTATCATTAAACTCACGAGCAACATTGCAGGATTCCTGACCGATTAACGCATCTGCCACCAACAATGTCTCCGTTGGTTTTGCCAGTTTCTTAACTTCTGCCACTTCATCCATCAGAACCGCATCTATCTGCAAGCGACCGGCGGTATCCAAAATAAGCAAATCATAAACGCCTGTTTTAGCCTCAGATAACGCTCTTTTAGTTATTTCCAGAGGTTTTTGCCCTTTAATAATCGGCAACACATCGACTTCAATTTGTTTACCAAGTTGCGCTAACTGCTCTTGCGCCGCCGGACGATAAACATCGAGCGAGGCCAATAAAACGCGTTTGTTTTTCTTGAGCTTCTTTGCGATTTTGGCTGCCGTTGTAGTTTTACCAGAACCCTGCAAACCAACCAACATCATACAAACCGGAGCCGGAGCGTTGAAATTAAGTTTTGTATCGTCATCACCCAAAAGTTTAACCAATTCATCATGAACAATTTTAATAACCATTTGTCCGGGCTGAACTGATTTTACAACTTTTTCGCCCAATGCTTCAACTTTAACTTTAGCAATAAAATCTTTAACCACCGATAACGAAACATCAGCTTCCAGCAACGCTATACGGATTTCACGCATTGCGTCGTCAATATCCTTTTCCGACAATACTCCCCTTGAGGTTATCTTGGAAAAAGCCTTGCTTAATTTATCGGTCAAACTTTCAAACATTAAAGTTTATTTCCTCAAGTTAATATAAACCAACAATCGTCAGTGGGCGAAACATCGCTGACTGACGGACTCCTCAGAGCTTAATTTTTACAATCCTTTTGGGGTAAAAATTCTCTAAATTCACTCGCTTTATATAAAAATTTTTCAAACTTGTCAATATTAAATTTGTTCAACAGATTTATGTATCATAATAAACTGGCGAAAGATTTTAAACAATATACATCTTTACGTATTTCGGATGATGAGAGTTTTCGCTTAGCTCAAAACTATACTTTTTTTTTATAACAATCCGGCTTGTAAAATAAAAAATTGCTCATATATGGGCTCCGAAAAGGAGAATGATTATGCAAGATAAAAGATGTAGTATATGGCACTTGATTGCAGGTTTGATAATGTTATTCTTAGGAATTTTGGTATTGGCAAACCCAATGTCATCGCTGTTAGCGATTGCTTTTTATTTAGGTTTAGTTTTATTTTTACTTGGCTGCGGATACGTTACATTTTCTTTAAGTCAATACTCCGGATGGTATATGGTAGTAGGGTTATTTGATATATTCATAGGTCTGATATTTATGACTAATCTCGGTTTAACTGTTGAGACTTTGCCGATATTTTTCTCCCTATGGATTTTGGCTTCGGGAGCCATCCAGATTTCCGGCAGTTTTGAAATCCGTAAAATCGGTATGCCGTGGGGGTGGACATTCACCAGCGGAGTAATCGGGGTTATTCTGGCGTATTTTATTTTAACATCACAGGCTTTTGGAGATTGGGCGCTGATTTTGACTGTCGGAACTTATGTAATTGCTTATGGAGTAATCAGCATTGCCGAGTATTTCTATTTCAGACACTATTGTCAGTTAAGCGGACACAAAGAATAACGACACGTAAAAATAAATATAAGCGAGGATTAATCCTCGCTTTTTTTTACTTATCAGCCTTAGAAAAATAAGCTTAATCTCAAAGAAATAGCGGTCCCATAATCAGATTTCTCATTCAGAGCAGGATTAATATAAAATTGCAAATCTGGCGTCAATGTTGCCCATTTTGAAATTCCCCATGCCCAATATGTTTCTATTACATGTTCCCCGTTATTTGCTAATTTACTCCCTACTGCTTTTGCGCTTATATCATTGTATGAATAAGCTATACCTATCTGGTCCAAATTGTTACGATTTAACGGATTATTATAAACCATTCCGGCAACATAAGAATTTTTTATTGCCGACACAGCTCCGCTAACCCCATTGATACGCCCAAACAAAGCCATTTTATCACCGATATTCTGTTGAGCGTTAAATGACCAACCGTTTGTAGTTTGCGGTTGTTCTTTAACGGAAGGTTGATTATAAAGCATTATTGAATATTGCCCATTTCCTAAATTTTTTATTTTAGGATTATATCCTATTTGCGCAAATGTCGCATAATGTTTATCATCTAAATGGTTAAATCTGATACTCGGGGCGTCAATGTTCGTTGCATCTTGAAAACCAATGGTTAAATTCCAATTTTGAGGTGTTGCTTGGATATATGCACCTAATCCGGCATCTGCATAAGTTGCACTGCCATTTTGCGATAATGAATAATTTATGAAATTAACTTGTTGGTCATTATCATAATCAGTACCATCAAAAGCATATAGACTATACTGTCCCAATCCTAACGTAAGCCAATTATATTTTTGCGGAAATTGATAGGTATAATAAAGAGAAGCAAATTCCTGTTCATTAGAAGTTTCATCATTTATAGGAGTTACCATACCTGTCCTGTTTTGAATATCCGTGGCATTATGATTTCCGTAAAAAACACTTGAATAAGAGGCATTTAATACTCCGGTTCCGTATTGATTGTTAAAAGTTGTCCATGTTAAGCTCGGAGCAAAATATGATTGCACAGCGTTATACTTTCCGCTTGGTGATGCATGCTGTAGCATCAGCGAATAATCCAGATTATATTCAATACCATATCTATCATTAAGCAAGTTTTTAAAATTGCTATAATTATTTTCGATAGCTCCTGCATAACTCTGAGTAGCATATATCGTTCCCAAAATCGTTCCGATAATTAAATTTTTTTTCATAATCTTACCCTTTCGTTTGATGAAAAGGTATATATGCACTGTTTTCATAAAAAAAAGGGCGTAGCACACGCCCTAAAAAAATTATTTATATCTATTACCTTCTGTTTGCCTTCACATAAGCTATTGACGAATGTTCATCACAATAAGTTTGTCCGGCTCGAACTTTTTTACCGCAGAAACCGAAATCATCGTCACGAGGATCGCCCAAAGGCCAACGACAAGTATGGCTATCAAGATCTACAAGCCCAACTCTACCTTTACTATCTATGCTTAAATCTTCTTCAATTTTTTCCTTAACGCTGTCTTCAATCTGAGTTTCTTCAACAACCTCTGTTTCAACAAAAACTATTTCTTCCTGAACACTTTCACTATGTTTTAGCTCAACTTCTTCCTCTTTTGTTTTAATCGGAGATGGCCTAGCCTTCAAACACAAACGATGAACCTTGCCGACTATGGCATTTTTAGTAACACCTAACTTTTTAGCAATTTCACTGGCTGTTAAACCTTTATCCCAGAGTCTGCGTAACTCTTCAACACTTTCATTCGTCCAACCCATATCATCCTCCTGTGGAACTTTAGTCCGTTTATATATGATTATTTAATGGCTGTCCAGCAATAATTTAATCATTTATTGATTTTTTTTTGCTATTAATGTATACCTCAAGGGCAGGAGAATGCTATGAAGATTTTTTTATATTTGCTGTTTTTATTATCATTCAGCTTTTCGGCACAAGCACAACTCAAAGATTATATTCACATATATGATGTTGATTTACAAGAAAAAATTCCTTATTTATGGCGCGTTCACGAAGATTTTAAAAAGGACACCGCATTGTATGACCGTAAATATGATTATCGCTGGCGTATTCCAACCGTATTCAATTCTGATTTCAGACAGAAAATCAAAACTTTCGGTTCAGTAGAAAGACGTTTTAATAATCCTGACGAAGATGCTATTTTTCAAGATTTAAAACGTATGCCAAAAGCCTTTTATCCGTATATAGGACCTATGCTGCACAATATGCGCGGATTATCCGGAAAAATTTTAGATTTACCGGGGATAAAAGAAACTAAAAATAAGTTTCCCGATAAAATTGCTTCACGCCTGCAGAATATTCCGAATATAGAATTTGTTTCTCCAGAGCTGTATATATATTTGAGCCCGCAATTTTGGGGAGAAGATATGAATACTTTGGAATTTCCGAAAGAACTGACAGAACAGGAAGAAACATTACCCATTATTCGCATTAATCCGGAATTTATCAGACACGTAACTTCTAAAATCAATATAAGTGATTTTTATCCCGGAGCTTCTCCTAAAGCTCCGAATCTGGGACTGCGTCACTTCGTTGCCGATAAAAACACCCCTTTGTCCGGTGCAGATGTGCAAGCATTTTTAAACACTTTTGATGGATTGGAAAAATTCAGAAAAACCAAAGATAATGAACTCAAATTAATTATGATTGATTCTATTATAAACTATTGGGACGAAAAAAACGGAACTGACAGACAGGTTTCTTTTCTCAAAGGAGTGGTAAACCCCTGTCAAACTATTGTCAGAAAGATAAAATGGAGCAGTTTGCGCTCACAATTTCAAGATGCCATCGGCAGTGAAGGTTTTGCGCCGGATGATTGGGCTTATACTTGCGATAAAGTTATGAAAGCATATCGTGTATTAACAATGAAACAAGCTCATATAGTCACCATTAATGCTCTACGAAAAGGTTATCCGTATACTCAACTTGATAAGCTCGATTTCACTGCAGAAGAAAGACAACGTCAGCGCTATTTTTTAGAGGCTGTTCTGCATCTTTATGACAGCACTCCGTCCGATGTTGCTACAGTTAGACCTTTTTACCGGCAAGTTACCGATAAATTATTGAAAATAGATTATTTGTATGTCGGAACACCATTTATTATGCCGTAACCGATTGTTTTGTATATTTAAATTAAAAAAGTTGTTGCAATTGTCGAAGATAATATGTATAAACTCTACACGAGATAAATTTTACAAAGAAGGTAATAAAAATGGCAAGAGTTACTGTTGAAGATTGTATTGATAAGATTCCTAACCGTTATGACTTGGTTTTGATTTCAGCTCAGCGCGCTAAAGACATTGGTTCCGGCTCTCCTATTTTAGTTGATCGTGATAACGATAAAAATTCCGTAGTGGCGTTGCGCGAAATAGCAGAAAACAAAGTCAGCATTGAAGATTTACAAAAATCTTTGGTTATGGGGTTGCAGAAATACGTTGAAGTTGAAGAACCTGAAGATGAAGAGGTTGAGATTCTTTCAGCTGAAAAAGAATTGGCTGATTTGGATGAACAATTTTCAAGTGA
>JAFUXW010000263.1 GCA_017477035.1 Alphaproteobacteria bacterium
AATTATTTTCTTCACGAATAAATTTACCGGTTGAACATAAATCTTGGACGAAGTCCATTTCTGTCATCAATGCGGTATCTGATTTAATGGCAGATAAGTCTGGATAATCACATAAGTGAACAGACTCAGCAGAAGTCAAATTCTTATACATATATTCGCAAATAAACGGCATTAAAGGAGCAGTAATCTTGCTAACATTTACCAAAACCGTATATAAAGTATCAAAAGCCTGCGTATCACCGCGCCAAAAACGTTCGCGTGTACGGCGAATATACCAGTTATTTAAAATCTCCATAAAGGCACCGGTTTCACTGCAAGCTTCAGCAATATCATAAGTTTCAAAACCATGCTTTACTTTCACCGCCAGATTTTTCAGTTTAGATAAAATGTAGTTATCCATAGCTTCGCTTGAAGATGAAATCTCTTTAGCCTTATAATCTTCGGCATTGGCATACAAAGTGAAGAAGTAGAAAGCGTTCCAGAGCGGAATCATTGCCGTCCGAGAAGCCTTGGCAATTTCTTTACCTTCTTTATCCACCGCCACATTACCACCTTTAAGAACCGGCGAAGAAACCAAGAACCAACGTAACGCCTCAGAACCTATGGTATCCAAAATTTCATTAGGGTCCGGATAGTTTTTCAGACGTTTAGAAAGCTTTTGTCCTCCCTCGGCCATCAACAATCCGGTGCAAATACAGTTTTTGAATGCCGGCTTATTGTGCAATGCCGTAGATAACACGGTTAATGTATAGAACCAACCGCGAGTTTGATCAATTGCTTCCACAATAAAATCTGCCGGAAAATGATTTTCAAACCATTCTTTATTTTCAAATGGATAATGAATTTGTGCATACGGCATAGAACCGGATTCGAACCAACAATCAAATACATCGCTGACACGGCGCATCATTGTTTTTCCGCTCGGATCATCCGGATTCGGATATACCACATCATCAATATACGGTTTATGCAAATTATCTACATCAAAACCGGTTTTTTCTTTAATTTCGGCAATTGAACCGAAAACATCAATACGCGGAAATTTCGGATTATCCGATTTCCACACCGGAATCGGAGTACCCCAAAAACGATTGCGCGAAATAGACCAGTCACGAGCACCTTCAAGCCATTTGCCGAAACGCCCATCTTTGATGTGCGAAGGAATCCAATTTATTTGTTGATTATTTTTTACCATTTCATCACGGAAATCTGTAACTTTAACAAACCATGAACTCATCGCCTTATAAATCAGCGGGGTATCTGTGCGCCAGCAATAAGGATAAGTGTGAGTATATTGTTCTTTCTTTACCAAAATACCATTAGCTTTAAGCCATTGCATAATCGGTTCATTAGTTTCGAATACCTGCTGACCTTCATAATCAGGAACTTCTGCGGTAAATTTTCCGGCTTCATCGACCGGACAAACAACCGGAAAATTCTCATCATAAGCACGACAAGCATCAAAGTCGTCTTGTCCGAACCCTGGAGCAATATGCACAACACCGGTTCCGTCTTCGGTAGAAACAAATTCACCTGACAGCACCTTAAAAGCACCTTTTGCTTTTAAGCTTGAAAAATACGGGAACATCGGTTCATAGCTTAAACCTATTAAATCAGAGCCTTTAAGTTCGCTGACTTGAACTGCGTGCTCCAACTGTTTTTTATAACTACCCAAACGAGCCTTGGCAATTATGTATTGCTGACCATCTTCTTCCATAACCGCATAATCAATATCTTTACCGACAGCCAACATCAAATTGGAAGGTAAAGTCCAAGGAGTTGTTGTCCATACCAAAATTTTACGACCGTCTTGCAATTTGAACATAACCGTTATGGCGTTATCGGTCTTATCACGATACCCGAGATTTACTTCAAAGTTGGAGAGCGGAGTTTCCGCTGCCCACGAATACGGCAAAACGCGATAATCTTCATAAACCAGACCTTTATCATAAAGAGCTTTAAAATTATGAATAACCGATTCCATAAACGGCAAATTCATAGTTTTGTAATCGTTATTAAAATCAACCCAACGGCCGATTCGCTTAAACATATCAACCCAAATTCCTGAATATTTCAAAACATCAGATCGGCAAAAATTATTAAATTTTTCTACACCATAAGCTTCTATCTGCTTGCGTCCGGACACTCCTAATTGCTTTTCGGCAGACATTTCAGCCGGCAGACCGTGACAATCCCAACCCAAACGGCGCTCTACTTTTTTGCCGTTCATCGTCTGAAAACGTGCTACCACATCTTTAACATAGCTCACCATAATATGTCCATAGTGAGGAGTTCCGTTAGCAAACGGAGGACCATCATAAAACACAAATTCAGCAGCACCATCACGATTATGTACCGATTTTTCAAATGTTTTATCTTCTTCCCAAAATTTTAAAACTTCTTTTTCAAGTTCCACAAAGTCAGGCTTTGCCTTTACATCAGCATAATATTTCGTCATATTCATATACCTTAACAAATTGATAGATTTAATGTTTTGATTTTTGAAATTTTATATAAATGAAACCCACAATCCCCTAAGGGATAATATTTAAAACAGAATGTATGTAAATGCGTTTCATCTTTTCCTCTTAAATAAACTGCAAGCAATGTATAACATCTTTTACGCCCCGTCAAGACATAAGTTTTGACAATTATAACAACGTTGCATATGACAACAATGCACTGAAGCGCGCATAAGCTCGGGTAACGTGGCAAATGCGAAGTAACTTTCCGACGACGTGTACAACAAAAGGTACACAAGGAATAAATAGCAGGCACTGAAGCGCGCATAAGCTCGGATAACGTGGTAAATGCGAAGTAACTTTCCGACGACGTGTACAACAAAAGGTACACAAGGAGAAAAGTTACAAGCAGTTAACCGTTAGACGAGCTTATACTCTATGATAGGGGTGGTGTGCAATGATAGTCTGTATTCGATAGATTTGTTCGGTCAAAACCGCACGCATTAATATATGCGGCAAAGTCAGCTTACCAAATGAAAGAATTAAGTCAGCTTTATCACGGGTAGATTGCAGGTGGCCATCGGCGCCACCGATTAAAAAACATATTTCAGAGCAACCGTTTAGTATCCAATTTTCAGCTTTTTGCGCCAATTCAACGCTGGAAATATTGACGCCTCGCTCATCTAAGACTACGACTTTCGCCCCGTGCGGTATGGATTCTTGCAAAAACTTTGCCTCGTCTTGTTGGTTGGAATTATCTTTTTCCTTTATGACTAAATCCCACGAAGAACGCTTAACATATTCGGCAATAATAGCGGCTTCCGGTGAGCCAGATTTACATTTTCCGATGGCAATTATTGTTGCTTTCATTTGCTTTCCTTACAAAAAACGCCGCAATCAAAAGCGGCGTAAAGTATTTATTCCTGCCGAAGATTTGCCACTGACGACCACATTTTTTCCAAATTATAAAACTCTCGAACTTCGGGACGGAAAATATGCACAATCACATCAAAAGCATCAATCAAAACCCAATCTGCTTTTTGCTCTCCTTCAACAGTAGTACGATGACCGGCTGCTTTAAGATTCTCTTCTATTTTTTGGGAAATCGATGCCACATGACGATTCGAAGTTCCGCTCGCCACTACCATATAACTGGCAATAGATGTTTTACCTTCCAAATCAATTACCAAAACATCTTCAGCTTTCATATCATCCAAAGTATCGGTGATAATTTGCCAAATTTGATTATTATTTTCTTTTTTCTTTGCCACTTTAATTCTCCTTTATCCCAACGGCGACCACGGCTTAGAAGGTACTTCTATAATTTTTTCCTCGGCCGGTTCTTTATTTTTAATTTTGGTAACATACTTTGCCACTTCATTCAAGCACAAGTTTAAATCTTTGCCGGCCACCGCCGAAATTGCAAAAATTTTGTTTTCACAAACCTTTTCAAGAGCCGCCAATTTTTCTTTAACTTCATCTTCGCTTAAAGAATCACACTTATTGAGCGCCACTACCTCTGGTTTATTTTTCAATTTATCGTTATATAGTTCCAGCTCTTTACGAATCGTAACATAATCTTTTGCCACATCTTCAGCCGTCCCATCCAAAAGATGCAAAAATACCGAACAGCGTTCTACGTGTTTTAAAAATCGGTCTCCTAAGCCGACTCCATCGTGAGCTCCTTCAATAAGTCCGGGAATATCGGCTAAAACCATTTCACGTCCGCCAGACCATGCCACACCTAAATGCGGATGCAAAGTTGTAAACGGGTAAGAAGCTATTTTCGGACGTGCCGACGTAACTGCCGATAAAAAGGTCGATTTTCCGGCATTCGGCAAACCAATCAAACCAACGTCAGCAATAATTTTAAGCTTAAGCCAAACCCAAAGTTCTTCCCCCGGTGTTCCCGGTTCAGCATAGTGAGGGGCTTGATTGGTCGAACTTTTAAAGTGAGTATTACCCAAACCTCCTTTTCCGCCTTTAGCAATCAAAAAGCGTTCACCGGCAGTGACCATATCCTTGATAACGGTTTCCCCATCTTCAGCCACAATCTCTGTTCCTACCGGAACTTTAATAATCAAATCTTCACCTTTATATCCGGTCATTTCGGAACCCATTCCTTGTTGACCTTTTTGTGCTTTAAAATGCTGCTGATACCGAAAATCTATCAAAGTATTAAGGTTTTCTACTGCTTCAAAATAAACACTGCCGCCATTTCCGCCGTCACCACCGTTCGGTCCGCCGAACTCGATAAATTTTTCGCGTCTGAAAGCAACGCAACCTTTTCCACCGTCACCGGCTTTTATGTATATCTTGGCTTGATCCAAAAATTTCATTTTTCTACCTTATACGAATAAAGGGGCATAAAGCCCCTTATAGTGATTCAATTAACCGACTATTCTGCAACAACAGATACATAAACTTTGTCGTCAGCTTTAGTCTTAAATTCAACCTTACCTTCAGAAGTAGCAAAAATCGTGTGATCTTTCCCCAAACCAACATTCTGTCCCGGATGATACTTTGTACCACGCTGACGAATGATGATATTCCCAGGGATAACAGCTTCACCACCGAATTTTTTAACACCCAAACGACGACCCTCGGAATCACGACCGTTATTGGAGCTACCACCAGACTTCTTATGTGCCATAACGCTTTCTCCCTTAAATTAACCTAAAATATCCGTAATCTTAACGATTGTGATATTTTGTCTGTGACCATTTTTACGACGATAGTTTTGTCTTCTCTTCTTTTTGAAAACAATAACTTTCGCATCTTTTGCTTGCTTTACAACAACAGCTTTAACACTGGCTCCTGAAACTAACGGAGTACCGATAGTTGAATCCAAAGCTAAAACCTCGTTGAAAACGACTTCTTTTCCTTCTTCACCGGCGATTTTTTCAATTTTTACAACGTCCCCAGTAGTGACATTA
>JAFUXW010000264.1 GCA_017477035.1 Alphaproteobacteria bacterium
ATGAATTGGTCAAAGAATTAGTGCCGATATTTGCGAAAATAATCAAAATGCCGGAAGAAACAATTTATGTTTTTATCAATGAATACGATGCCGAAAATGTCGGGGTGGGGCACAAGCTTTTATGTGATTTACATAAAAACTAGTTGAGTTTATTTCAATAATATATGGAGTGTCGTATGAAAAAAGTGATGTTTGTATTGTCTATTTTGATTTGCTTAAATATTCGGCAAGTCATGGCGTCTGACAGTTATATTGTTAATGGTGAAAATTACTCGTATAATTTTAATATTTATAATACGGAAGAAAGTCTGCAGTTGGATGATGAAACATTTCAAAGTCCGTTTTTGTTAGATAAAAATTATATAGCACCACTGATTTCATCGGCAAAATCATGGGCAGAAATTATTAAAACACAATATTATACGCAACAACCTGTTATATATGCCGTATTTACTCTTAACGATTATAACGCTTCGGCAGTGAGCCCTTATGTGGATATTGCTGAAAGTCCGTATAAGGTCACTTATACCAATGCAAAAATTAACAATAAAACTGTTATCGGTCCTGAGGAAATTTTAGGTATTAATACAGAAGCTTTTATTAATATCGGATTAGGAGTTGATAAAAACAATCCGGGATGGAACGCATATCATAAAATAGGAGCATTGTATGCAGGTGAGCTATCTGATTTACACGCTGTTTTACTCCATGAAGAAATGCATTCTCTGGGAATATCGTCTGCTGTTTCTCCATATAAAGAGGATGAAGGTGATAAAACAAACTATTTTTCTGAAAATGACAGAGATAGTTTAACTATTTTTGATAAAAATTTGAGAGTATACACCGGAGATGATAATTTTGATTTCGCAAAAGAAATTATCCCACAGGCCGGAATGAGTGTGGGGAAAAACGAGGAATTTGATATTTTTAAATATTCTCCTTATTTTGTGGGGGAAAATACTATTAAAGTACTTGGCGGAAAAGATGATTACAACGATGCCAGAATTGCAATTATCAATAATGGCGGTCTCACAAATTACTCTGTCAGCTATGAAAATATGAGCGATTATCCTCAAGTGTTCGGAATGCCGATACATAATGCAGATGATGATGATGTGGATTTATCACACTTGGAATTACATAATAGCTTTATGTCACATCAATCATATCGTAACTGGCTTATACCAATGGAAGCAGAATTGGCTGTTATGCAAGACATTGGATACAACATAGATCTTAGAAAATATTTTGGTAAATCGTATTATTTGGATGATATAACCGATACATATACCTCAGGTTATTCGGAATATAGCGGAGGAGTATACACCGGTAATCTGAGCCAAGTTACACAAGGAGTGGGTATTCATATATATGGTAACGATAATAAAATTACTCAAGCATCTGATATTTTATCTTCAGGAGAAGGAAGTATCGGCGTGCGTGTAGATGGTGTAGATAATACATACATTCTTAAAAACGGATATAAAATTTCGACAAATGGTGATGGCAGTTTGGGATTGGCTGTGACTTGGGGAAACGGACATAATATAAGTGTTGAAAAAGATGCTGTTATATCTGCCACCGGTGAAGATGGTATCTCCGCAAGTTTTAATTTTGGAGCCAATCTCTTCGGTTCATCAAATAATGTTATAGGTTCTTACATTAATTACGATAGTTACTATAGAATCAGTGTAACTCCAAATCAGGATACGACAGCACCATTGGTAAATGAATTCAGTGTCTCCGGAACTTTGGAAGGTAAACAAGCTGCTATATATATATCTGATAATGCTCATGTTGAAGAAATAAATATTTTACAAGGAGCACAAATTAAGGGAGATATTATATCAGATTGGAATTCACTGCAATCAGGTAAGAATGCGAAAGTTATGGTTGAACAGGACGGAAAGTGGTATATTGTTTCTCCGACAATGGAGGAACTTCTATATTTTACCGATTTGAATATTTCGCAATATTTTTCCGGAGAAATTAATGGTAATATAAATGGTGAAAACGGAATTTATAATACATTAAAACTCAATAATAAAGGAAATTTATCCTTTGGTGGCAAAAAAATTGCCGTAAATTCGTTCAAAAATGACGGTAATATTAATTCCGATAATCTTGCTGTAGATGTTCAAAAAGGACAAATTACCGGAAATGGAAATTTGAATATCGGAAAAAAACTTGTTTTAGGTAAAAATATTAATCAAATTGATAATACGATTAATTTGGCAGAAAATGCAGTTTTATCAACAATCAATGACAATGTGCAAGATATAACCGTTCACAAATTGAATACAGATAATGCAAAATTATATTTTGATTTGGGTGATACGTATACTTTACAAATTGCGAGTGATACAAATACAGCTCAAATAGCGCAAATTAAAGCATCCGAAATAATGGCAGAGCAGTTATCAGATGGTACCGGTGTTGTTTTGTTCGGTGATGCTGATAGAGTGCTTGATTTGGGAAATTCCTCGGCTAATATTTATTATGACGGTAATAAGTACACATTATCACAGTATGACGGAAATAAAAGTATGCTCTATGTGAGTTTATCAGCAGAAGGTATTGATTTATCTGATGCAATATCAGATGAAAGCACCGCCAATTATATTGTTAAAGAAGAAAAAGAAAACAATGATTTAGGTGAAATAAAAGGAGATTATTTCGAAATCAGCGGTAACAATATTGATGTTGGCGGACATAAAGGTTTGATTGTTAACGGAAATGAGAATAAAAGCACAGTTCTTAAAACCGGTATTTCTAACGCATCAGATACAGACATATCTGTGTATGAAAATGGTAAGCTGGAAGTTATAGCTGAAGATGGTGATATTGCAATCGGTCAAAATGATGAAAATGCTATTTATCTTAATAATGCAGAAGTAATCTTAAATGCAGGCGATAATGAAATAAGTATAGCCGGAAGTATAAAAGGCAATAATGCGGAAAAAGATATGATAACCGCCGGTGGTAATTCAGTAAATTTTGCCGAAACCGATAATGTGCAAATAATTGCTCAGGCAGAAGAAGTTAATATGGCGGATAAATCGCTCAATACGATATGGAATACAAGTTCTCAAGCATTTAATGTCGCAGAAGATAAATACCTATCCGGAGGTAATAATCAACTTATTGCAGATGGTGGAAAAATAAATCTGGCAAACGACAGTGCAAATGATATTGTGTTGGATAAAATAGTGCTGAATAAGTATATTCAGGCAGATGTAGATGTTGATTTGAAAACACTTTCCGCAGATAGGTTTGTTTTAGCACAAAGCGATGATTTAATCAACAATAATGGCTTATTGGAAATTGATGAAGTAAATCTGATGAATGAGAATACACCCTTAACAGATGAAGAATACTTTATTCCGTTTGTCAGCGAAAGTTTGCATAATGAGAATATGTTGGGATATGTCAAACTTGATGGTCAGGTTGGAATTGTTACTCCGGTGTTTAAATACGATTTCGGGTACAAACAGGAAGATATGCAAAGCGGTTTTGCTCTCACCAGAGGGAGTTCTAAAAAATATGACAGCTTTAATCCTGCGGTTATGGTTGCACCGGTTGCGGCTCAGACAGGAGGGTATATATCTCAGCTTAATTCATACAATGAGGCATTTTATGGCACGGATACAGCCATGATGTCAGTTGAGAATGCTAAAGGCAGTTTGGCTGATTATAATAGAAAAGATAAAAAAATATGGATACGTCCGCATTCTTCTTTTGAAAATGTGGATTTAAGACGCGGTCCTAAAGTTCGTAATAATATGTATGATTTTTATTTCGGCGGTGATAGTGAACTTCAAGCACTTGATAATAATTGGAAGTATCAGGATTCAATATACGGAGGATATAATACTTCTCGCCAAAAATACGATGGTAATTCAATACATCAATATGGTTTTACTTTCGGTTTGGCACGGACTTGGTATAAAAATAACTTCTTTACGGCAGCAACTGCCAATATGGGAGCAGATCAAGCTAAGGCTCGCACGATGTACGGGAAAGAAGATTTTTATATGTTCCGTGCCGGTTTGGCTTCTAAAACCGGATATAACTGGAATCTTAAAGACGGAAAAATGGTTATACAGCCGAATTATTTGATGAGTTACACATTTATCAATACATTTAACTACACCAATGCTGCAGATGTCAGAATTAAACAAGATCCGTTGCATGCAGTTAATATTGCTCCTGGAGTTAAGGCAATATATAAGTTTGATAATGGTTGGAAACCTTATATCGAAGCTCAAATGGTGTGGAATGTGTTTGACAAAACAGATTTTAAAGCACAAAATACCGAACTTGCGGAAATGAGTGTTAAACCATATTGCCAATATGGTTTTGGTTTGCAAAAGTCGTGGTATAATAATTTATCGGCATATGGACAAACAATGTTTCGCAGCGGTGGCAGAAGCGGTGTGGATATTTCTGCAGGTATTCAATGGAATTTTTAAATAATTAATTGAAAAAAGGAAAATAATTGTTCTAAAGATTGTTTTTATAATAAAGGAGAAATAAAATGAAGAAAACATTTTTAATTTTAATTACAATATGTGCGATTGCAGGCATTGCAAATGCACAAGTAAGCGGTGGTTTTAAAGGACCTAGTGCTACGCAGAATACAAATTCAACTGTAAAAGAAGCATTAGAGTTGGGTGATGATACAAATGTTACTTTGACCGGCAAAATCATAAACAGTTTGGGTGATGAAAAATATACTTTCAAAGATACTACAGGTGAAGTTATTATAGAAATAGATGATGAAGATTGGAATGGTATCAAAGTAACACCGGAGAACACTATTACCATAAACGGTGAAGTTGATAAAGAAATGTTTAAGCCTACAAAAATTGATGTTGAAACATTTAGCGTTAATCAATAAATATTTTTCGGTAAACAGGAAAATATCTCAAATAAAAAGGATTTTATAATGAGAAATTATATTAAATATTTGTTTTTATCCTTTGGCATTTTAATTTCTTCAGTGGCGAATGCCGCAAATTCAGAAACAGTTATTCAGACTGACGTCCATTGGAATAAGCAGGCAATAAAACCTATTCACATTGAGCACCCGCAAATAACAATGTTAAGAATTACTATTCCTGCAGGTGAAAAATTGGCAATGCATAAGCATCCTATATTGAATATTGGATATTTAACTAAAGGAGAATTGACCGTTCGTTCGGAAACAGGGGATATATTGATTTTAAAACCCGGAGATCCGATTGTTGAGTTGGTTGATATATGGCATTATGGAGAAAGTACTGGATCCGAAGATGCGGAAATTGTTGTTACTTATGTAGGTGATAAAGAAGACAGTTTGAGCATTATAAAAGAATGAAAAAACAATACCTTTTAATGAGGTGAAATGATTAAAAAGGCTTTGTTTGTAGTGCTTCTGGGATGCGTGGAATTTAGTGTTGTTTCGGCACAAAGTATGATAAATCCGTGGATAGATTGCGGTGATGATATCAGTTGCGGAGCCGAAAAAGCCGGCTTTAACCTTCCGCTACAGGTAGAAAACTATATGGTTCGTGCAATGGATGGTCTATTGGAGTTACGTTTTTCAATAGAAGGCGGTCGCAACATCATTTTGCGTAAGGCTCAAACCTTTGCCAGTCAAGAGGATGAAAACGGAATTAAAGATATTTCCGGCGATTATAATCAATATCGAATTAATAAAACGATTGAGCTTGATAATGGTGTTAAATTTTCAGTGCGAGGCGAGGCGTAAAATTATAAAGTTGTGAATTTTGCTGCTGATACCGGTTATTACAGCATCAGCTGTCATGAAGGATTGAAACAAGCAGATATTGCACATTTTTATAAATTACTGGATGAAGCGGAAGTGTTACAATATAGTGAAGAGAAACCGAAAACACTGAAACAGCTGCAAGATATGCGACGAGTTGATGGTATTGTGGAGCCGGTTTATACGCAGGATTTTCTTCCGAATGCTTTACTGAAACAAGGAGTAACCGCAGAATGTTTTGAACGTGCTAATTTGGGAGATGATTCACTCTGCTCAAAATCGCAAATTAAAATGATAAAAGCATACTACAAACAAAGCCGATAAGACAATAAACAGCTTTTTTGGTTACTCCGTAATTTCACAATAAAAACGTGCCGTAATCTCATTTTTACGGATGTTTTCGGCTAAAGTGAAAATGGGTATCTTTTTATAAATATTATAGCAACTTATCAGCCCATTGCTTTAACTCTTCAGTTGAAACGTCGGCCGGAAAGCGTTGACCATCCAAAACTTTAGCGTTTGGCGCAAGTTCCTGCATATTTTTGCCAGAATCACCCATTCCGCTGCTTCCGGATGTAGCAAATGGAATAATTGTTTTACCGCTGAAATCATAGCTTTCCATAAATGTGTCGATTATAGAAGGTTCTCTATACCACCAAATCGGAAAACCTACAAATATGACATTATATTTTTTCATATCTTCTACTTTAGAAGCAATGAGAGGTCTGCTGTTTCGGTCTTTCATTTCTACCGAACTGCGGCTTTCATCATTACGCCAATTTAAATCGGCAGCAGTGTAAGGTTGTGCCGGTTTTATATCAAATAGATCGGCATTAATTGCTGTTGCTAATTTTTGTGCTACTTCAGCAGTGGTTCCGGTTGCACTAAAATATGCGACTAATATTTTTTTATTAGCCGTATTATCCTCTGCTTTAGCATTGAAACCGGCTAATATTGCCAGAGTTGTTAAAATTAATGATAAAAATTTTTTCATTTTATTCTCCTTAAATAAATGTTGTTTTATTACAGTGTCTATATTTATACTTTTCGTTTTTTTGCCATTATGTTATTGTCATTGTTATCTTGCATAATTTCCAAACCTGAAAGAGTTTTTGCCAATTCGTCATTAAAAATTTTCTTCAGTTCCGGCTGAACTTCTTCCGATGAGCAAATCTTTTCTGTATTCATTATCTTATCTATAGAATTATTTTCTATATCATCAATGCGACTGCTTAATCTTTCCAGTCCCAAATTAAGTGTTTTGTTGGTAAGAGATATAGATTGGCTTATTTGATTAAGCGTCTGTATAACAGAATCAAGTCGTTCTGTATCTGTTTCAGTTTTGTCTGCTTTTTCATTTGCTTTAACTTCTGCAATGTATTTTTCCAGAGGAGATAACGGAGTATCGTCAGGAATATTTTCCAACCATATTAAAATCAGTGAAAAAACTAATACAGCATTAACAAAAAGCAGAAGCGCTAAATTTGCCGAGCTCGAATTTGCAGAATTTGGTGATTGTTGCTGTATAACACTAAAATACAAGTAAGCTCCCAGCAACCCTGCAAGTAAGGTAGCGGAAAGGGTGTATATCAACGCCATCATAAATTTCAACAGCCAATCCTCCTGAATAAAACACTCAAGAATACTATATTCAGCTTTTGCGAAAAAGCAAGCGACAGACGAGATTTATCAGCTTAAAAACTTTGCTCTCTGGTTTTGTGTAATTCAAT
>JAFUXW010000265.1 GCA_017477035.1 Alphaproteobacteria bacterium
ACATTTATATTGAGAATTATCCGGGCATATATCGTCATATAATCCTTGACTTAAACTCTCGTCACTAATCTCTTTTTCCGGAGAATAGTGACAATAAATAGTCCCTTTGTCAAAATAGTCACACCCTTCTCCAAACCACGCTTTAGCTGGATTTTTATAATGAGGAGTCAAATATCCTTTAATACACTCACCGGAATCTTGAAGATACTCAATTGTTTTGTTATGATATTCCTCTGCTTCTTTAAGAGTTTTAAATGTTTTTCTATAATCAGGCAACATTTGTTTCATATTATGATAAACTAGCGCATCGTTCAGTGCTTTCTTGGTTTCTTCTAATATCGGCATACTGGCCAAATCATCGTGTTTATCATCTAAAACAGTTTCAAAGCCAGAAGCCTCATCCAAAGTTTCAAAATCTCCTCCCAACACATTATCACGTCTGGACATGCTTTTTTCATATTTCGAAAATTCCTCTAGGTCCTCGTCTGTAAGCTCTTCATCAGCAAAAGCAAACGAATCCGATAATGTGCTGTATGCTAAATAACTCTTATGCGGCAAATACCCATCCATTAGAAAAGCACCTTGCTCTTCTTTAGGTTCTTCATTTTCTTTTGCGGCTCTAATTTTTGCTAAGGTATCAATACCCATAACCGCCTCATATTGAGCCTGCATATAAATGAGCATTTCATTATAGCGCATAATCTTATCATACATACGAGCTATCTGCAAACTGGTTTTCCAATGGCATACTTTATCTTCATCTGTGTTGTTTCTCTCAGTTGGTTGCTCCCCAGAAGGAATATTACTGCCACCATTTTTACTTGGTTCACATCCTATCATGCCTATTAAATCACAATACTGACCTTGCATAAAGCACTGTTCAACCAAACTGATTTGCAACATCATTCCCATATCTTTAAAATCTTTAAATTCAGTACTGACATCGCCTTCTCCTAAAGATGCTGCCAACTCACATCCTTTACCTTTAGCTCCGCATAATTCTTTCATCATTTCTGTAGAGGTAATATACATCTCAAGCGCAGTATCGGTCTTAATAGAATCGCCCTTTTTCTGATATGCTTTCTGTATTTTGCTTTTAGTTGACGGATATTGTAAAAATAAATTCACAAAATCCATTTTAACTGAATCTTCTTTCTTAACGTCAACGCCCTCGCGCTTACTATCCATAATGGTGCGAGAAAATGATATAACTTTTTTGCGTGCCGATAATTTTTGTGTTGCAAAATTAAGTGCAGTATTACCTAATCCAGCTGCGTAAGATGATAGTGCTTGCTTAATTTTCGTGACATCTGTCATTTCTTTTAAACGATTTTTTGCATCCTTAACCTGATCTACAGTATTATAAGCCCAATCAATCGCCGGAGGTATGCACATAACGCAAAACTGAGGAGAAAAAGGTAAAAGAGGTGTAAAATCAGGCCACACAAACGCCTGCACATTTCTATTAAGACAAAGGCAAGTCATTAAAACCGATATAAAATAGACTATTTTATTCATTTCACACCTCTCTCAAAAACCCTTAAAATTCATCATCGCATCTGATACCTTGTCGGTCAATTTCTTTTTCAGATCATCTTTAGTCAAAACATAGTCATCAAGATTAAATTTAGTGTAGTCACGATTGTAATCAGGCAACTTATACATATCAGACCAATTTTGAATTTCTAATGTTGCTTCCTGCTGAATTTGCGCCAGAAGCATTTCCATATATTGCGCCGCTATTTTTATTATCTGAACATCTACACAAACACGCATTGCACTGCCGCCAAACAAAGCTTGAGCTTCTCTGCTCGCTTGCATACATCCTTTCATATTCTTTTCGGTATTTTCCAAACTGTTGTAAGTATCAACAATAACTTTCAGTATATTTTTTTCGGATTTATAATACTCTTCTTGGCGAGCTCGAAGAATTAGTGCTAAATTCTCCGATTTGCCAAAGTAATATTTACCTAAAAACAGTTTATCTATACTGGCAGAATACAAAGCATCTGTCTCCTCCTCTTCTGTCTTAAGAGTAAACAAAGACAATGCTTCGGTATTAAGTTTTTTAAGTAAGTCATCTTGCGATATTTTGCTGTTGTAATTCGCCATTATGTTCTGTAAAGAAAGCATTTGTTCCTGTGCTTTCTTCTCTGCTGCTGTTTCTTCTTGAAGTTTGTTACTAACTTCCGCATACTGTTGCTCCAAACTAGATATACGCTTGTTAAGTTCGTCTAGTTCTGCAGCTAACTGATCCGATTTCAAAGTAGCATTAAGTTTATTCTTGGCATCCCACTCTGACTTTAATTTCACGATTTGTTCTTCTATTGCTCTATGCTTATCCTGTCTGGCCTTGTCGGCTGTGTTTGACATATCTTTTGTCTGAGCAACCAAAGTTGCATAGTCAAGCTTATAATTACCTAATTCTGACTTTATGGCGTTGGTAAAACCACTTAAACTGAAATCACCGGCATTATATTGTCCCTTGGCAACGCTTACCACTATACCGGCTCCTGGTTCTACAACATAATGCTTAAACAAAGCGGCTCCTTCGGTTCCCAATGTTTTATCCATAAATGCTTCAGCTTTCTTTGTCCATTTTTCTTTCTCTTTCAGAATTTTTGATTGAATATCTTCCAGCTTTTCTTTAACCCTTTGAATTTTATTCACAACATCGGCCGCCGGCCCCGTGGCTTCCAATTTTGTCACAGCCATAGCAGGAGCAACCGATAACAGATAAGAAACGGCTATAAGTATTAAAACTTTTTTATTATATTTTTTCATACTTTTATCCTCCCTTATCACATACAGACAGTAATACAATTTTTTAATGAAGAAAGCGGTTTGCCGGTTTTCATAAGCTCTGCATTTTCATCATTGCATTTTTTACATTCTGCTTGCTTACGAGCTTTACCTTCTTCCTGCTGTTGTTTGGCTATCTCTTCAAACTTTTTATTACGCTCTTCTTCAGCCTTTTTCTGAGCTTCCAACATCGCCTCATTTTTACTGTTTTGTGTATCATATGCACCATATAATGCACTTAATGCACCTTGTGCTTGACCACTACCTATAGTATTGTCAAAAATATTTCCTAGATTTCCTCCGTAACCGGCAGCGTCTATACTCACATCTATCAAACTTCCTGCTGCACCTATGGAGCCTCCTAGAACATCATTACCGCTACCGCTGACAGCACTACCGGCACCATTTGCCGCATTACCGAATACATTGCCTAATCCTTCGTTTCCGGTGTTACCTACTATACCACCAGCTCCTCCCAATGCAGAGTTTAACGCATTACCCCAATTTCCGCTATTAGCGCCATTATATACACCGTTTACCGCTTCGGCTCCGGTAGTTACATTTTGCATAATATTAGTCACATTATCCCAACTGCCTGGAGCATTACCGTATAAATCTGTCGCAGTTCCCATTGCTCCGGCAAAAGCACCTGTATAATCACCGCTCTTAATTTTATCTAAACTCCCTTTTATGGTATTTGATAAATCAAGTGGGTTAATCTTATTCTGCATCAAGGATTGAAGAGCATTCTCATCAGTCTTTTCTTCTTCGCTTTCATCTAACTCCCCTGTTACTGCACTAACATCATCTATATTACCCTGATTCATCAGAGCCTCGCCTTTCATCTTGGCATACATTGCAACCGCTTCTTTAATTTTCAACCAACGATGATTTGCATTAAGCATAACGCCATATTGTTTATTCTTAATAACATTAATATCATTCATTTCGTTAAATTCTTTTTCCTGATCTTTGCACTGCTGTTTCTTGTCAGCGCAATCCGGATTACTGTCATCAACACATGTACACGGATCTTCATCTATAATCTGTTTACGGCGAACCAAACTGTTGGCAAATAACACAGCCAAATTATCTATCATTAAATTATTACTACGTTCATCTTGGGCAACAGTGGTCTGTACATCATTCTTTTTATGTTTCTTTTTTAAATAAGTTTTACCCACCGCAACCGTCAATTTAGGATTAACAAATCCTCCTAAATCAACATATTGCCCAATTCCTGGTAGGGATACACTACTTAAAGAAGTTTTTAAAAACATCATTCCCTCTGCCATCAACTCATCTTTTAACTCACCGTAAAAAGACATTGCTCTTGATTTAAGCTCTGATTTTACTTTATCTTTAAGTTGTGAAACAATATTGCGATTCAGGCTTAATTCTTGCAAACTAAATTGTATACCCGTATATTTTTTTACCAGTGCATCAACTTTAGAAGTAATGGAAGTTATCTGGTCTTGCGCAATAGAAAGCGTATCCAAATCTGCCTTAGAGGTTTTTGGAAAAATTACCAGTGTTGCGGCAATTATTATTGCTAACATCCTTTTACTCATATTCCATCTCCCTCCGTCCAAATCTTATCTGCTAATTGCCACTGTTAATCACCGTATTGGCTTTTATCGTATGTATTTCCGGAGCCGCTTCACTGCCTCCGGATGCTGCTTCAGACTGCTTTGTTTCATCATCTTCTTCATCAGCCATAACAACTGCCGGATCAACATTAACAATACCGCTGATTGCCATATATTTTAGCTGTTCAGCCTGCAACTCTCTAAAACTATTCATAACATCTGTAACAAAAGACATTGTCGCCATTAAAGCATGGTTATCATCAAACTCTGTTTGCATATCCTGATTGGCTTTGTTATATTCGTTCATTGTGTTTTCATAATTCAATACACTTTGAGACTTCGTAATCGCATTAGATGCTGCGTCTAAAAGCGTTTTGTAGCGCAGAATTTCAAATTCTTCCTGAGCTTTTGCTTTTGCCGCTGCGTTAGAATTATTCATTTCTGAAACATATTGCTTTATGCAATCTACATACAAACTTACATTCTTAGCAACATCTTCACCTTTGATTCTGCAGTGTCTGGCCATTATATCCGGCAATATCTGACGCCCGTTATAAAGTCCCGTATACTGTTTTAATTCCTCTTCTTCTTTTTTCTTGTCCGCATCTTCCTGTGCTTTTTTTACTTTATCATTCAGATTAGATAGTTCCTTATCTGTTGGAAGTGTCGATGAAGGTATAAATCCAGATAGTCCACCAGAAGGCATATTTGCCAAATCTGATAGATCAGCTTTAAAATTTTCAGCGCCATTACTACCGTTTCCCGCTGCATCTGTTATCGTAAATGAGCTGCTATCAGATGTTTCATTTATAGTCCCATTATCATTTGTGGTAATCTTTGTTGTCATGTTATAAACATTACCTTCAGAGCCTGACGTCCCATCGTCATCTTCAGGAGAATCATACGCACTTCCCATATTTATGTTAATAGAAGCGCCATCTAACGGCGTTGGGTTAAAACCGCTGAAATTCGCATTATATGTCGGACTTTTACCGGTAACAACCACTTCATCCAATACAGTGCCTGAACTGTCAGATGTTGATGGCACCGGAGCAAATGTCTGTGCATAACCTACAAATGAAAAGGCTAGAGAAACTAGTGATACAGATGCCGTTATATAAAATCTGTTTAATAAATTTTTTTTCATCGTATTGCTCCTTTATCAATTTGAACACCTAGAAAAGCATCCGCTCATTGGATCTCTGCCTGCTTTCTTATTATCTTCTTGACATGCCTGACAATCTTGTATTTTAAATTGTTTAGCTATTTCCTCATTCTTTTTTCTTATTTCTTCGGCTTGTTTTTGTGCGGCTTCCTCCTGAGCTTTACGTGCAGCTTCCTTTTCTTCTTGAATTTGATTATATCCACCTTGAACACCGCTCACTCCGGAATTTATCTGACTATTTTTCATCAAATCAGTCACGGTTCCGCCAAAGCCATCTCCATTGCTTATAGAATCATATACTCCGACTCCAATATTACCGATTGAGCCGATTGTATTGCCAACGCCTTCCGAGCCCACAGCACCTCCGGTGGCTCCGGCTGCTCCGTTCAGAGCTTGTCCCCAATTGCCGTTAGCTACGCCCGTAAGAGCATTACTTGCTCCACTTGTAAACGATTGATTATTTTTCAACCAGTTGTATGAATTGGTAAACGCATTTGAACCGCGTTCGGCTTTTGCCCGTTCTCTGGCTTGATTTTGCGCTTCTTCATAAGCTTGCATTCTTTCGGCAGCTTCTTGCTGAGCCTTTGCCTTTGCTTCTTTGGCACTCATACCGCTATTGCGTAACTCTTCTTCTCTTTTAGCTTTCCACTCACGGTCTGCTACATTAACGGACATATCTTGAGCGTTGGTTTTAACATTGCTCAATGCCTTTCCGAAACGATCATAGTCACCATTCTGAATTTTATTAAAAATCATTGCTCCAGCCGCAGCAAAACCGCCGTTTCTGATTTCTTCTATTATCTTCAAATTACTTTCAACTTCTTGCTTAATTATCATAATCTCTTGCATTGTAACACGAGCACTGGCAACCAAACGGGAAGGATCGGAGCACAACAATGGAAAAGCTTTTGCATCAGATACCGCAAGCGTTATCATAAAAGCAACGCCGGTTAAAATTTTGAATCTGTTTATATTTACCATCATAATAACCTCCCTGTAGTCCGCGGACATAGATGCGACAGCATAAATTCCGCACACGGCAAAACCATACCTTTTTGCTATTGTATCACAATTTTAACAAAAAAAATATTAAATTTTTGTTACATTTTTATAGACAAATTATCTATTACGCGAAATCCAGATATTTTGTCAGGAAGTTATCTTCGCCGTATTCTTGTATCAGTTGTTGAACCAACAAAACGTTTTTACGACCGGAATTATATACACGTAAATATTTACCCAAACCACCCAAATTAACATCCAAAATCACAGATTCGCCGGTTACCGGTCTGGAAAGCAATATAGCATACGGAAAGTCACGATAACTTTTTCCAAAAATGAAATCAAGCTCATTTTGTGTCAAATTCCAGTTAGCATAATCATCAGGCTGTGCTTGCGGATTTCTGAAGAAAATTACCGTTTGGCATTGACCGCGAATAACCTCACCCACTCCCAATTTATCAACAATATTCGGTTGTTGAAATGCGCACAAATATGCCTGACGTTTTTTACGTCCTTCTTGCAATCCTATAATGAAATAGTCTCTAAACATCGGGTGTTTAAGCATCGGCGCTGTTTCATCTATCATAATCAGAGAAGGAACTCCTGTTTCACCGGTTTCTGACTGTATTCTGTGCATAATATAGCTGATAACCGCCGGAGCCAAATTTTCATCTTCAAAAATGTGTGTAAAATCAAAAGCCATAAAACGCCTGCTTTTTAAATCCAAGCTATCGTCCTGACCGTTAAAAATAGCACCATACTGATCAGGATTAACCCAACGATATAGCTCCCTACGCATATTTCCGGTAGGAGAAAAACAACTCTTATACAAGTTTTTCAGCAAACGCTCTTCCGGCCGTAAATAATCAAAAGCAGTCGTAACAGCGCGTGAGACTTCTCTATCGGCCAACGCATCATCAATCATTGTAATAGATTTAAGCCAACGACGTAAAAAAGCTCTGTTTTCAGGGGTATTTGCACAGTCAAACGGGTTAAGAGAAACATTCTTTTCATCACCATCGAATCCGATATAAGCTCCCTTTATCGCACGAGTAAATATTTGTGCACCCAAGTGACGATCAAAGAAGAATACTCTCAAATCGCTGTGTCTCATGGCTTGTCCTGCCAAAAATGTTAACAAAGTTGTTTTACCTTGACCGGTCGGACCTATAATGCAACAGTGTGCCACTGCCGATTCTTCACTGCTTACGTGGAATTGAAAACGGTATGCCGAACCTGCCATAGTGCGGAAAACAGTAATCGCACCATTTCCCCAGTCGCTTTTTCCAAAACCCTCAGCCGGTTTATCCATTGTTATTGCCATTGCAATAACGCGGGAAAGATAGCGATATGTCCTCGGATACGTATCATAAGTAGGAAATTGTGTAAAGAATACAGCTTGTGTGACCCACCCCTCACGCACCGGAGTAACTCCAAACGAGCGACAAATTCTTTGCACTTCGGATTCACCGAAATCTATTTCTTCTTTTGACGCTCCCTTTACTATTATGGTCATAGAATATTCGCATAATGACTGATAATCATTATCGCTATCATCAATTGAAGCCAAGGCTTCGGCGTATTGTTCAACAACACCTCCCGATAAACTGGTAGTCATTGCCATACGTTGTTGTTGCATTAACAAACCGCGAGCTTGTGCTCTGAAAAACGGTCTGATATTATGTAAAATTATCAATTCACAGTCGATGGCGTTCAAAGAATATATCATACTTTCATCCATTGCTTCGCCACTAGTGCGTATTCCCATAGCGATTTCAAACAAATCACTATCACCGGAAAAAAAGTGAATAATTCCCTCCTCTTCCGTAAAATGAATGTGATCAGCCGTAAGCATTTCGCACATACGAGCGCCGCTTGTATTGCGAACTTTCGGTGTCGGCTTGGAAACCGGACTGCACAAATGCGAAAACAAATAAAAAGGACTATCTAAAGGATTGCTGGTATCGCTTTCATACATCGGACTGACACCATATTCGCCCAACGTAGATATCAAACTTTGTGAAGCATAGTTCAAATCTTTTAATGCATCTTTACGATCTATAACTGAAAGAATTATATAATGTTTATTTTCATAAACACGATTCATCCCCTCATACCAAATCTTTGAAACTGTTTCCAACAGCTTATTGCCGAAATCTCGCTTTTCACTTTCAAGAGATGCTCTGTCTCTGGTTGTTATAACGCGGCATACCACTTGCATATTTGACATATCATCTATCCACGACTTGCGTGCTTCCATCATGGAATAGACTTTTTCATTGGTAGCAGATGATAAATCTACACCTTCCAACCTGAATACTCGTGCGTATGAATTATTACTGCACTGAATTGTAACTCCATCGGACATCAACTTTTGAAATGGTAAAAAGTCTGATACACGTGATTCTCTCGGTTGTGGCAAAACCCAATTACCAAACTTTGTAACCAGTAAAACGGCAAACGAAGCCGCTGCAATAATACCGATAACTGTAACTGCTATCTGAATATTATTTAACCCTTGCACAAATATGCTGAAAAAATCGTATTCATTCATGGCTCAAACTTATTACCCTTTACCGCATAAAGATTAATTGTTTTTCTATACGTTTGACCGTAGGCTTGGAGCATTGTCGACAAATGCGGCTCTTTTAAACCTAATCCCACCAGTACGGCATGTGCAATTATAATGCAGACAACAAAATACAACGGGTTTGCCCCTCCTATTCCCATACCTATAAACATCATAGGGAACTGAACACCCAAATTTATCAAAGCAGGAACCATCGGTGCCCATAATACTTTAGGCGGTTGCGCCACCGCTTTTAATATGTCCTCTCTCATCGCCGGCCTCCCATAATTTGTTTCTGTAACATTGACACGGCTTGTGCATCACGTATTTCGTTTATTGATAGCAATGAGGTGTATACATCTGACTTGACAACAACTTTTAGCTGTTGCGGGTTAGATACAATTTTTGACACATCTGCAAATATTATTTTATTTTGCTCCTCTTCTTTATTTTTCTGCTCAAATTTGTTTATATCGCTAATATCTGATAAGTTCGGTACTTCATATTGATTATTTTTGCTGGCATATTCATCTATTTTTTTGAGTTTTTTTATAAAATAATCTCCACGAGCATTCAACTTATACATATTGGTATTTTGTTCACCGGCATCCGCTTCTGCCATTCCGGCATTATCTTCTTCTATATACGCCCACACCGGAGATATAAATACAAAGAAATAAAAAAAACAGAGCAAAATCGGAAATCTCATAGAATTTCTCCTACTTGTGCATAGTTCCGCCTGCAGGAGCAACGCCTCCTTTAAAAGAAACTTCGCCATCAGGTCCGTTGAATTTGTTATATACGGCTATTTTAACTTTTTTTTCATCTGAAAATGAAAAATAATTAACAATGGCAACCATTGCGGAGAGCACAAAACAACTTAACATAATATAGGCCAGATTTTTCCATGATATTTTATTAAATATTGCCATAAAGGAAAAAAATACCAAGCCGATACCGCCAATGATAAAGCCGCTACTTTGCAGACCGACTCCTATAGAGCTGGCTTTATCAGCCAGTTTGGTCCATATTTCATCTCCTCCGGATGGAGCAGCAAAAGCAGGAGAAATAAACGCAACACAATAAATTGCAATTACAAAACATAATATGCCAAACTTTTTCATCTGTATTCTCCTAATTATTGCCGTCCATTGCTATTTCTACCACACCGCTTTTTTCACCGGCTGTCGCTATAATAAAAACGCCTAAAAGAATCGCAACCAGCCACTTCCAGTTAAAACTACCAAACATCCCCCCGATACAAACACAAGCAATACCAATGGTCGCCGCCGGATATATAATTTTGCGAAGACCATGAAAAATAGCGGTTCCGGCTGTTGACAGCGCACTAAATGTTCCTGTCTCAGCCCATGCATCTGTTATGAAAAAGAATACAGAAATAAACATAACAATCGCCAATCTGTTTTCATATAGAAATTTCTTTATACTGCTGCACAACATTTTCACCTCCATCTTTATAATTTGTATTTTATATTCGGGGAAGACGAGCTTCCCCGAATATACATTTGCTGAAATTAGATACCTTGACCTGTACCCAAAGTATCGTTAAACTCGCTTCTTCCGACAGCTGCATTTGTATTAGCCGCATAGTTAATTACGGCACCGGCCGCAGCAACAACTGCCAAACCGAATGCAAGAGCTGCAAACCACGCCCATTTAACTTTTCCGAA
>JAFUXW010000266.1 GCA_017477035.1 Alphaproteobacteria bacterium
AACCGTCGGCATTGATTTTAGTAGAGCGGTTGCCGCGCAATAGCCTGCCACTGAAATAGATACACACTTCAGGGACATACGGCGTGGAATCAGTCTGTCGCATTGCCGCAAGCTCTATACTCGTAATTAGATTTTATATATTTTGTGTATTTTTTTCCGTAAAAAATTTTTTTTCAAAAAAAATATGTGATTAACCATATGATATTTCAATCTATTTTTAAATAATCCACATAAATATTAAATACTACATATTGTTTATTTACTTTTTATTAATACTATATATAGTATAAGACACTTACGAAATAATGTTAACCAATTTAATTTTTAGGAGAAATAATATGTCCGTTATCAATTTTGAAAATATTGCCTTAACCGATGCCGAAAGACAACCTTGCGAGGTTTGGACGCGTGTCATGGGGTATCATCGCCCGGTGTCGGAGTTTAATCGCGGTAAAAAATCGGAATATTATTCTCGTAAATGTTTTGTAGAAGAAAAGGCTGTTTCTCATTTAGATAATCAGGAGACTCCTTGTTCTTGCGCAGCAGAGTAAAAATTTATACGTTTTTAATCCTTTCAGAAAGAAGCCGTGATTTGATTTTACGGCTTTTTTGTTTGTTATATTTGCATTTACAAAAGTTACTTCCTATATATTTTTTATAAGGAGAAAGAAAATGAAACTTGATAAATATACAGACCGAAGTCAGGGATTTTTGCAAGAAGCTGAAAAGTTAGCTTCTCGCCGCAATCATCAATTTATAACTCCGGCTCACTTACTTAAAGTTATGCTTGATGATGAAGATGGTATGGCTGCCAATTTGCTTTCTCAATCTGGAGCAAATCCGCAAAATGTTAAATCTGACGTAGAACTCGATTTGAGCAAATTGCCATCTGTTGAAGGGAACGCAGTGCAAACCAATGTTTCACAGGATTTTATGCGTTTACTTGATACTGCTGAACAGATGGCTGAAAAAGCCAAAGATCAATACGTTAGTGTTGAACGATTATTGCAAGCGGCGTTATTGCAAAAATCTTACGGGGTAGATTCACAAAAGCTTAATAAAGCTGTGAACAATATGCGTCAGGGACGAACAGCCGATTCGTCAACTGCTGAAGATAATTTTGAGGCGCTGAAAAGATATGCTATTGATTATACGGAGCGGGCAGCTCAAGGAAAAATAGATCCTATTATCGGAAGAGATGAAGAAATTCGCCGCACCATACAGGTATTATCGCGTAGAACTAAAAATAATCCGATTCTCATAGGTGAACCTGGAGTGGGGAAAACCGCTATTGTTGAAGGGTTAGCTCAACGTATTATAAATGGCGATATTCCGAACGCGTTGGCTCATAAACGGTTAATGGCTCTGGATATGGGGGCTCTGATTGCCGGTGCAAAATATCGCGGTGAATTTGAAGAGCGATTGAAAGCAGTTCTACAAGAAGTTGAATCCGCTAACGGACAAGTGATTCTTTTTATAGATGAAATGCATACCGTTGTCGGAGCCGGAGCTTCGGAAGGTTCAATGGATGCCTCTAATTTATTAAAGCCTGCTTTGGCTCGTGGTGAGTTGCATTGTATTGGGGCAACCACTCTAAAGGAATATCAGAAATATATTGAAAAAGATGCCGCATTTGCTCGTCGTTTTCAACCGGTATATGTTGGGGAAACTGACGTGACTGATACTGTGTCCATTCTGCGCGGTATAAAAGAAAAATATGAATTGCATCACGGAGTTCATATTTCTGATGCCGCATTGGTAGCGGCTGCAACCATGTCTGACAGATATAT
>JAFUXW010000267.1 GCA_017477035.1 Alphaproteobacteria bacterium
ACGGCTTGTAAGCTTTGAGCCTCCGGAGATAAAGCTTTTGCAGCCAAGCCGTTTGATTTTCTTTGTTCGGCAAGCCATTCCGGCAGTTTATCCGCAACGTCCGTCATTTTGGCATTAAGCCCGGCATTTCCCGGCAGACCTTTGTCGGTTCCGGATTTGAAAGAAGATAAGGCTTGTTGCAATTCTCGAGGAGAAGCTTTTTTCAACACATCCATACTTGCGGATTTATCCATTCCGTTAAAAGCAATCCCCGAATCCGACGACAAACCTTGCAATTCTTCGATTGCCGATATTTTTGCATACGTTTCCAGCGCATGATAAACATCGCCGTGTATCTGCACTTCTTTTGCGGTATTCTGCATTGCAACAATTCTGGCATGCGTCGAGTTTTCTTTTTCAACTCCGGCAGAACTGACACCGGCATATTGTCCCGGTTTTGATACACGCAGTTCATGCAGTGTTTTTCTGACACCACTGTATGTACCGTACGCTATTGTATCAGCTTTGCGTACACCCTTAACATTATCACGAACTTCTGAATACAAAGATTTTTTTCCGGTAAAAATATTTTTCAATCTTTGCCAATAAGATGCTTTTTCTCGCACTCCTGTTTCAGTTACTTCGTACTTATGGTGTAACTCATTGCTTATTGCGGTATCTTTAATTCCCTCTTTGATATTTTCTTTCAGCCTGGTCAAGACATCATTTGAAGCAATTTTTTGATCTACTTTTGCTTTTACGGCATCCTTTATTCCCTGTGCCGCACTTACGGCATCACGATATGTAGCGTTGCTCATCATATCCTTATGCGTTTCGGCACTGCGATCTTTCACGGCTTGCAACAGTGATTTTTGTCCGGTTATAACGTCTTTGGTATTTTTAATATCAAATTTTGCCATTTTCTTCAGCTTCTGCCAAAATGATAATTTTTCTGCGGCATCGGCCTGTTTTTTATTTTCGGCTTTACGCGACTGAATATATTTATTGAAATCCATTTTAAGAACTCCTCCGCAAATAAACTTTATATAGACATAATATCATTTTTGTTGATTATAGTCAACACATTTTTCAGCAGCTATATTATAATAAGCACAATTAAGGCAGGCATAAGGATTATAAATTGTATAACCGACTTCAAAATATCGGTTCAAATGTCAAGAAACTACGCAAAAAGAAAAAGCTCTCACAAATAGAGCTGGCGGTTGAGGTTGGCATTGACCGTTCCTATTTATCCGAAATAGAAAACGGACGTACTAACATGTCCGTGAGTGTTTTGTATGCTATTGCCGATTCTCTTGGCGTTGATATTGCCGAACTTTTCAAAAAAAATGAATAGTTTTTATAAAATTTAACCCCTGAATCCGTTTTTTGCTTGATAATTTGGATTTGTTAAGTAATATTAAATACGCAATGTAATTTTTCAGGAGGTGTAAATACTATATATGAGTGATGCTCAAAATAATACAGATGAAGTTCTTATAAACGAGAACATTAAAGCAAAGCAGGTTCGTCTGATTGATGCCGACAATGAAAATCGCGGCATTGTTTCCATTAAAGAGGCTTTGGCAGTTGCCGAGGAAGCAGGTCTTGATTTGATAGAAATTTCCCCACAGGCAAATCCGCCGGTTTGTAAAGTTTTAGATTATGGTAAATATCGCTACGAACAGCAGAAAAAGAAAAACGAAGCCAAGAAAAATCAAAAAGTTGTTGAAATTAAAGAATTAAAATTGCGTCCGGTAATTGAAACTCATGATTATGAAGTGAAGATGAAACAGGCCAAAAAGTTTTTGGAACAAGGTAATAAAGTTAAATTTACTATGCGCTTTAAAGGTCGCGAGCTTAGTGCAAACGATATGGGTAAGCAAATTATGTCGCAAATCATAGAAGATTTGGAAAATTGCGCCAAGGTCGATTCGGAGATGAAACTCGAAGGTCGTCAGATGATGATGATTTTATCACCTTTAAAATAAGCAAACCTTATTTGAATGTTAATGAAAAAGCACCGGCGAATCGTCGGCGTTTTTTTAACTGCAAATCTTATTGACAAGTGCAGCATATAAATTATTTAAATACAACCGAAGGAAATGTTATGAAAAAGTTTATTTTGATTTTAGGGTTGTTTTTAAGCTTTAGTGCAAGCGCTTGGGCGGAACTATATCACGGAATTGATATTGATGAAGTGTATAATAGCAGTGATTGGAGCAGTACAGATAAAATTAAAGAATTGATAGATGATTATACTTTATTATTGCAATATCAGGAGGAATTCAACAACTGTCCAGATGTATTACCGGATGTTTTGGGATGTTATGATAAAGTTGCGGAAAAAATCGTAACAAATCTATTCAAGATAGCATTGGCGGATGCGTATGGCATAAAAAATTGCCGAAACAAGTATGCTTGGCCGAGTGGTCGTATGTGTGAGCTTGATATTTTATCAGATATGAGTAATATTTAAAAAAATACATTCAAGATTTAATTGACTTCAATAAAGAGAAGATGTTTTTTTATTCATCAATATTGGATGATTATAAGTAGAGAGGTTGAAATACATCAACCTCTCTTACCCAAATACTACCTTGCTAAATGAGCCCTATCTGCACGATTAAGCTCTTTAATCAACTTTCTTCTTGTTGCGGCGTGTGATTTTTTGGTTGTATCGTTTGTACACCGCGCAAGGCGGCTTTCGGCGTATTTATGCTCACTATCCGCGATTTTTCGTGATGCTTTCTATTGGGTGCCGACAACAAAAGATATTTTTTTTGCAAAATACCTTGATTTCGTATGTAAAAAGCGATATGTTAATGGTGCTTTGTTAAAGTTTCTTTTGCCTATAGGAAGGAAATTGTTAATCGCCTATTTGTATCCTCGACCGAGAGCCAGCTTTATCGAGAGAATGAAAGAAGAAAGCCCTCACAAGAGGGCTTTCGCTTATTTTTTTATATAATATGTTGTGATATGGTTGTACCTCTTGGGGTTGGTGAAGTAACAACCTGAAAATTACCATTTTTACTGTGTACGTTATAAATATATTGTCCACGTGGACTTATACTTACTGGTTCTTTTTGAATAATTCTTGGAATTCTTTGTGCATCTTCACGACTAATTCCATGTTTATAAATGCCTTTATTCAATCCAAAATTACTCTTACTTCCAGTATTTTCTTTTAAATATTTACCGCTTGCAACAATATATCCATTAGGATCCCTTGTAATTTCACCACGTTGGAAAACTGCCGGTTCACCGTTGTGATTCTTCATGCGGGCAATAACATCACTGCCTCTACCTTGAAACGGGCCTTCTATCAATTGATCGTACTTTTTACCGATTTTATATCCGTTGTACGCCATATTTGCCTGATTTAATCCGGATTTTGCCAATGCACCTCCAACCAATGCACTACCGCCAAGTTGAGCAATATTTCCCGCCGTTTGCGCCAATTCTCGCTCTTGCGGATTTTTGAGTTGTAAATAATTATTCATTTGTGAGTCAAATCCATATTTATTTCCTAACCAATCCAAGCCGCCAGAAGTAATTCCGTTCAATGCCCTGTTTGCACCATACAGCGCATCCATACCATTCATAAGAAATTCATTTTCAAGCTTGCGCCTTTCAAACTGTCTTCCGGCATTAGGCACCATATCTTGATATGAAATAGATTGTGAATTATAAGTATTCGGCGGAATTGTATTACCGCTCCAACCGACGGAGTTATTATTTTGAAAATAACTGCTCGGTTTGCCCATCAGATTTTCAGTATTGACCGTATAGTCATTTGCTGCCGTTTGAGTTGGCGGAGGGGTATCTCCGTATAAATTCTTATAGCGATACTCGTCATTTTCGTACAAGTATTGCTGTATTGCGCCGGCGTTTGGGTTTGGCGAAGTTTCGTCAGGTACGTCAACTATATGACGAGCATCATCATCTCCGTAACGCGGGTCAAAATAATAGTACTGGCTCTGTCCTGCTTGAGGGTCATCACGCCGTACTGGTTTTAAGCCGTACATCAGTTGTTCGGTATAATTAATCATCTTTTTTCTCCTTATTTATTATGTTTGTTTTCATTTTATATCATCCTTTAAAAGGTTTATCTTATTTCGATAATTTATATCTTATTTTATAGTGCAATAAAACTGTTATCACAAACGGGTGAATTGTCTGTGATTCAATAAAATCATAAATTATCGTGATAAGATATATATTATAAAAATCTTTTAAAATCAAGATAAAAATATTATTTTATAAGAAAAATAATTTTGATATATGACCGATTATATACTTTACATCTTGCGTTTTTTAACTTGCAATTCGGTATAATTTGTTTATTATAACCCTTGCAGGCGAGAGGTCGTCTGCGGAGTGTAACGGCTCCTCAAGAGATATAAACTCCTCATAACGGGGAGCCGGTGGAATATATTGAATACATCGGACTGTTCTCTTGCAGTCGTTAACTCCCCACCTTGAAGGAAAATCAAGGTGGTTTTTGTTTTAGCAAAGCAAATTAAGGAGTTTAGAACTATGTCAAAAAATCACGAATATTTTATGGATAAGCAAGCCATGCTTGATATCGGCTCAGCCCTGTGGAAATTAAGATGCGAAAAGCGTTTTTATTTAGACAGGGTGGAAAAAGAAACCGGTATCCCCAAGCGCATTATAGAAGGACTGGAAATCGGTAAGTTTATGCAATATCGCACTATGCGAAAGTTATTGCAATATTATGATAAAAAAATCAAAATAACTTTTGAATAAAAATGTGCTTGCAATATGAAAAAAATTGTTGTAGAAAACACTTACTTTCGGCACCCCTGGAGGCCGAAAGGTGTTAATTTATTTATAAGGAACAATGAAAATGACAGAATATACTTTTAATGCTAAAAAGCGTGAAAAAGCAGGTAAGGGGGCAGCTCGTGCTTGTCGTCGTGAGGGTCGCGTTCCTGCCGTAATTTACGGTGGTAAAAAAGACGC
>JAFUXW010000268.1 GCA_017477035.1 Alphaproteobacteria bacterium
CCACACGATATGCTAGTATCAAGATCCACAAAGAACTCGCCGTTCACAAACCCAATGTAGCTACATTGGGTTTGTGAACGGCGAGTTCTTTGTGGATCTTGATACTAGCATATCGTGTGGGAGCATGAACCGCCGTTCCTCCTGTGTGAGTTTCGAATAGTTGATCGTACCATTGAGTACAAATACAAGAAAGGAGGCATCATGGATTATACAACTATCGGCATAGATGTGTCAAAAGCAAAATTAGATATATTTTTTAATAGTACCGGAGAGTGGATGACTTTATTAAACAATTCTCAAGATTTTGGTAAGTTAATACTTTACATTCAAAAATATTCCCTTCATGTTGAAAGAGTTATTGTTGAACATACCGGATCTTATCAAAAAGAATTGGTTTCTTTTTTGCATAGCCATAATATACCTGTTTGTTTAGTTCATCCTGTCAAAGTTAGAAACTACGCAAAAGCAGTTGGACGTTTAGCAAAGACAGATAAAATAGATGCACAAATTCTTGCTGATTATGGTCAGGTAATGCATCCGGAATTATCTGAAATTCAAAATCCTAAAATTAACAAATTGCGAGAGTTAATCAAATACAGAAGACAATTAACCGACAATTTGGTTCTGACTAAACAATGGATAGAAAAGAAACCGGCTCCGCAAATATTACAACGTATTAAATTATTGGTAGACCATTTAAATCTCCAAGTTAAAGAAATTGAAACTGAAATATTAGATTTTATTAAATCTGATAAAATTCTATATAAAAAGTTTCAAATTCTCATGGAAACAAAAGGTATTGGCAAAAAGTCTGCCAGCACTTTAATAGCTGAATTACCGGAATTAGGACATACGTCCAGAAATAAAATAGTTGCACTTTGTGGACTTGCTCCGATGAACCGAGATAGTGGTACAATGAGAGGTAAAGCCTGTATTCAAGGTGGTCGTAAAATTGTTCGTAATGCATTATACATGTCTATTATCTCCGCTATTAGAACTAATGATGTCATACATCAGTATTATTCTTTATTAAAGGGAAAAGGAAAGCCATCAAGAGTTGCTATGGTGGCTTGTATGCGTAAGTTGATTATTCATTTAAATCAGGAGTTACAATCAAGTTAATTGTTTATTATTTTTCGCTTGACTTGTTATATAGTTGCTTGTATTATATCGTCCTTATCGTTATCTGATGTAAAATAGTTCGTGCTCGTTAGTTTTTTTACTTGCGAGCAAATAGTTATCTTAACATATTCCGGTATACCGGAGAATACGTCCCTATACATTTTAATAAACCTTTCAAATTGTTGTGAAAGGCTTATTTTCTGATTTTATGAACTTTTTATCTATTGAATTAGTTGTTTTATTAACTAAAAATTAACTAAATCCATATTTTCGGCGTTGTTCAGCCCATGATACCGGTATTGGCGATTTAAAGAAATCCGTAAGTTTTAATTTACTCGGTTGCGTACCGACTAAGATGGCTTCAACAATATCCGGTGCAAGGTAGACCATTTTTAGAATTTTTGATAAATACTGTCTGCTGATGTTTTCACGCTTGGCCAATTGATGAACCGAGACAGCATTATCAATTTCTTTCTTCCACGCAAAAGCCTTAACCAATGCGCTGACGAGTGTATCGTTTGCTTCTATTGGTTCTTCTTCCGGTAATGTAACCGTAATATGGCCGTTTCTACGCCTAAAATCCATAGAATAATGTAATTCCATCAGCTCCGGATATTCGGTACTCGGTACAAGCTGTTTAGCCTTAGTTGCTTCTAATAAAGTCGTACCGAGCGGTAAAAGCCGAATAACCATTTTATCTTTATATATAACAATTTTTGACACTAATCTTTCGATAACTGCACGTGCAGTTTCCACCGATAAATAATCGAATATATTATCTGTTTCTTTGAGTTTTTCTGTAATTTCGGTCAAGCCGATGTTCTCATCTTCCACCGCTACTTGTTTTGAAATCTCGTCCAATAACCGTGGCGATCTGAATATATTATGCAGTTGCTTTAACACCAAAGCATCTAACTCTCCGGCACCTATAGAACCGACTTCGCAATGATGATGACCTTCTTTATTTGCTTTTGATGAAGTGTAGTAATTATATTTTTTAGTTTTCTTAGAAGTATAAGTCAAAATCATTCCGCTATGACAACATCCGCATTCAACCAAACCCCGCAACAGAGAATGATGCATTACCTTCTTAAAATTAAATCCGTCTTCTGAATTATTTTTCTTTATATCTTGCACTTTATCCCATAGGGATTGACTGATAATGGCTTCGTGCTGACCGTCATATACCGTGCCTTTATGCACAACTTTACCGATATAAATCGGATTACTCAAAATGTGGTTTAATTTACATTGCTTCAATTCTTGACCATATTCTGTCGTTCCGTCATTCTTTAGGCGATCTGCCGTTTTGTAATTGTTCTCCCGCAAATAATTTCCGACTTCACGAACCGAACGGCAGCAACAATACTTATTATATATCAGCTTAACAATTTCGGCTTCCTCCGGATTAATAAGCAGTTTTTTGTTTACGGCATTATATCCAAACGGCACGCGTCCTCCCATCCACATTCCTTTTTTGCGAGAGGCGGCAACTTTATCCCTGATACGCTCGGCATCAACCTCGCGTTCAAATTGCGCAAATGATAAAAGCATATTTAAGGTCAATCGCCCCATTGAATCATATGTATTAAAATTTTGCGTAACCGATACGAAAGAGCATTGATGTGCATCAAATACATCCACCAATTTTGAAAAATCAGTCAACGAACGTGTTAAACGGTCGATTTTATACACGACGATCATATCAATTTTATCCTTACGGACATCATCAAGCAACTTCTGCAGAGCCGGTCGATTGATATTTCCACCGCTGTAACCGCCATCATCATAACGTTCGGGTATAACTTCCCAACCTTTATAAACTTGACTTTTTATATAATTAAGTCCTGCCTCATACTGAGCTTCCAACGAATTAAATTCTTTTTCCAAACCCTCATCGGTGGATTTTCGTGTATATATTGCGCATCTGACCTTTTGCATTTATTTTCCCCATTTGCTTATGGTAAAGAATTCACGACCGGATAGTTTCATTCCCGTAATGTGTTTAGCTATTCCCGATAAACTCTTAAACCATTGTCCGTTGAGTTCAAAACCCTCTTCCAAAACACGTACCACATAATCCGTGCCTTTATAATTCTTGACGATTTTTGTGCCTACCGGTGCAACTCTCGGTTTAGAAGATTTGACAGTGGATGCTGTGGACATTTTATCCAAAAGCTGACGTGTTTTCATTGGCAGTCCGCCAAATTCCAGCTCTTGCATTCGATAGCCGATGTTTTCAATGTAAAATTCGCGCGGACGGTTCTGAATTGTATAATTAAAATACTTCTCGAACAGCTTTTTTATTTCCGCATTCGTCAAATTATGCATTTTTTCAAGTTGTTGTTCAATCATCGGTTATTACCTCCTGAACATTAGCAATGCTCTGTTTTTCTTTATTATCCAGTCCTTTCTGCACAAAATCGCTGATTTTTTCGGATTTAAAATAGAGGAGTAATTCCGGTAGCATCAGCTTAACAATCTCTTCAATTTCGGTCATTTTGTTACCTCCTGAAGAGACCAAGCCCGCAAGCTAAAAAATCGTACTCAAAAAAGTAAAAAAAGTTTTTTCTTTCGTTTGCTGGTAGGAAACGAGATGCGAACCGTTAACAAAAAGCGCATAAAATAATTATGCTTATACAATATGTTAGCGGTGGCAACATAAAACAGAGGTGTTACAACTCAAAAGTATAGATTTGTGCTAAAATAAGGATTTTTTATAAAAGAATAAAAAAGTATATTACCACTTTGAGGTTGCCACTGCTTTTCAAACAAACCGCCAATTCTGGCTTATGAGCGGTGGTATTTAAAAAAGAAAAAAGAGGAAGTATAGCCTTCCTCTTTTTGTATTGGTGATCCCAACGGGACTCGAACCCATATTGCCACCGTGAAAGGGTGATGTCCTAACCATTAGACGATGGGACCAGTTACTTAACTAGGGCATATATACAAATATTTTTTCTCCACGTCAAGTATTTTTTTTCAAAATCCATAAATTTTTATTATTTAGGTAACAATTCCGATATATGGACAATTTCAAAACCTCTGTCATTCGCATTCGGCAGCCAATCCTGCAAAACTTTCAAAGTTTGAGAATATGGATGACCTATCGCCACAGCATAACCATTCTTCAAAGCAACTTTTTCAGCTTGTTTAAACTGTCCCATTATATAGTTATATTCATTTTTATTATCCAAAAATACATCCCTTGATATATAAGTTACTCCATATTCATCGGCTGCCTTACGAGCCATCGATTTTCCTGTCGTTTTTGAATCTAAAAAAAACAGTCCGCGCTTTTTCAACACTTCCATCACATATTCCATATTTTTAACGCGTTCGGTCAATAAACTCCCCATATGATTATTTACGCCGCTCATTCCTGTTCCTTCAAAACGATCAAGCATTTTATTTAATTCCGTCTGTGTTTCTGCTTTGTCCATTTCCGGAGACAATGTAATCGGAGCCAATGCGGCTGGAATATGCGGCATCATAGGAATATGCACCATAACTTCAAAGCCTGCATTTTTGAGCATCATAACTTGTTCTTTATTAGACGCACCATATGGTAAAAACGAAACAGTCAAAGGAGCCTTTACCTGTGATATTTGCTTTGTAAAAGGAATACTCAGTCCGACATCGTCAATCACAATCGCAATTTTCACTCGTCCTGCGGATTGTTTATTTTTTTCAACTGACTGAACTCCCGAAGCTTTTACCTCAACATCGTTATCATCTTTTTCAACAAGCTTTTCTTCTTCTATTTCTTCAACTTTGGTATCTGTTGTTTTTTCCTCTATCGGTAACAGATTTTCCGGCATTTTATCTCCAATACCATTTGTTTGTTCTGTCTGATTTCCTTTATCTACAGAACTTTCCTCCTTTTTTTCAGAAGGTTCATTTTCCTCTACAATATTTGTCATTGATTCTGCAACACCGGATACTGTTTTATCTTCTGCAGGCGTCTTCGTATGAGCTGTTAACGCTTCGTCTTGAACAAATAGCACATTATCTCCGGCACCTTTTGAAACAAGCATCTTTTCTTGTTCAGCTCTTACTATTTGATGTTCTTGAGCTTCCGATTTTGTATTTGTTAAGCTCCGCGAAATATCGGCAGCAAATTCATCCAAAATCGCATCAACCTCATTTGCGCTATGAAGTTCAAACAAAAAAGGTTTCACAGTTTTATTTTCAGCTTCGCGTATTGGCATATCATAAACCTTTGTATCTAAAACGGGTTTATCATTTCCAACATTAGTGCCGTTTTTGAACACCATAATCAATTCGGCGACAACTATACACAGTAATAAAACAATGAAAATCGAGCTTTTTTTCATATTACACTCCGTTTTAATCTTTCTTTCTCAAAGTAGGAAAAGCTATCACATCACGAATTGTATCGGCTCCGGTGAACAAAATCGCTACACGATCTATCCCCATTCCCATACCGCCGCACGGTGGAAACCCATTTTCCAAAGCATTAAGAAAATCTTCATCAAGCATTTGAGCCTCGTCATCACCATTTTCACGAGCAGCCACTTCCGCCTCAAAACGTTCACGTTGTTCAAGAGGATTTGAAAGCTCGGAATATGCGCAACCGATTTCCATACCACCGAGATAAGCATCAAAATGTTCCACCAAACGCGGATTTGAGCGATGTGTTTTAGCAAGCGGTGAAACATCACGAGGCATATCCATAACAAAAGTCGGTTCAATTAAAAAGGCTTCCACTTTTTCATCAAACACTTCTTGCACGACCTTTCCCCAACAAGTGCAAGCTCCGGCATCAACCCCTATTGATTTTGCCATTGCCTGCGCTTCTTCCAAAGTATTGGCCTGCATCAAATCAATTCCGGTGTGTTCCTTAATCAAATCAACAATGGATTCGCGCTTAAACGGCTTGCTTAAATCTATTTCTCTTTCGCCGAGCGTAATTTTATCGCTACCCAAAACATCTTTAGCGATAAAACGCAATAAATCTTCAATTAAATCTGCCATATCATTATAATCTGCATAAGCTTGATATGCTTCTAATCCGGTAAATTCAGGATTATGATTTTTATCAATCCCTTCGTTACGGAAGTTGCGACCTATTTCGAACACACGCTCAAAGCCACCTACTACCAATTTTTTCAAATACAATTCCGGAGCAATACGCAAATACAAATCCATATCCAAAGCATTATGATGTGTAATAAACGGTTTTGCATTAGCTCCGCCCATAATCGGATGCAACATTGGAGTTTCTACTTCCAAAAACTCGTGATTTTCAAAATAACGACGAACTGCCGAAGTAATTTTACAACGTTTTTTGAAAATGTCCTTACTGTCTTCGTTCATAATAAAATCGACATAACGCTGACGATAGCGCGCATCTGTATCG
>JAFUXW010000269.1 GCA_017477035.1 Alphaproteobacteria bacterium
ACGTGTAATTGATTTATAAACTGTTTTCCAGTTGGTCAGCATACCGCCCAACCAACGATAGTTAACATAGTATTGACCGCATCTTTCGGCGCTTTCCTTAACAATGTCTTGAGCTTGTCTTTTGGTAGCTACAAACAGAACTTTACCGCCGTTGGCAGCAACTTCGCGGGTAGCGTTCAAAGCGTTATAAAACATCGGATAAGTTTTTTGCAAATCAATAATATGAATGCTGTCTTTTTTTCCGTAAATATACGGAGCCATTTGCGGATTCCAACGACGAGCGTGGTGTCCGAAGTGTACGCCGGCTTCAACCATCTGGCGTAAAGTAAATGTAGGAATTGTCATATTTATATATCCTTTTTTTCCGGTTAAACCTCCGCAGACTTTGGCTTTTTACGGCACCGGAGCGAATAAGTCGGAGTGACTTTCCGCCTGTCTGCGTGTGTGTTGTTATAAAGCCGCACCATTGCGACTTCGGTATACTTTTAACACATTTTTTACCGAAAGCAAGTGTTTTTTACAGGTTTTGTTTAGATTTTTATTTGCATATTTTTGTTTATGAATGGGGAATTTTGCTTGAAATAACCGTGTATTTGCTATATTTTATCGGCAATTTGAAAGATTTTGAGGGTTAAAATGACAGACTTGTTTGAAACATCAGCAACACAAGGAAAGACCGAATATTCCGCACAAGATATTGAAGTGTTGGAAGGCTTGGAGCCTGTGCGTCATCGTCCGGGAATGTACATCGGCGGAACTGATATTCAGGCGATGCACCATCTGGTGGCGGAGATTTTGGATAACTCCATGGATGAGGCAGTTGCCGGATATGCAAATCACATTGATGTTACCGTAAATGCCGACGGTTCGGTTACCATAACCGATAACGGACGCGGTATTCCGGTAGACGAACACCCGAAATATCCGGGAATATCGGCACTGGAAGTCATATTAACCACACTTCACTCCGGCGGTAAGTTTGGTGGTGGAGTTTATAAAGTTTCCGGCGGTTTGCATGGCGTCGGCTTGTCGGTGGTGAATGCTTTGTCCGAAAAATTGGTGGTTGAAGTTGCCCGTGATAAAAAATTATACAGACAGGAATACGCTAAAGGTAAACCGCTTACCAAACTCGAGTTTATCGGAAATTGCCCGAATCGTCGTGGTACTTCTATAACTTTTAAGCCGGATGCCGAAATTTTTGAAGGCAATAATTCTTTTATTGTCAATCGTATATACAGAATGGCCCGTTCTAAGGCGTTTTTGTTTAAAGGTGTGAAAATAAATTGGAGTTGTGCTCCCGAATTAATAGCAGAAGGCGATACTACTCCGCAGAGCGCCGAATTGCATTATCCGAATGGTCTGGCCGATTTTTTGAATATCCAAATTGGCGAGCGTTCAACGGTTAATCGTGAAGCTTTTGTCGGTGAATCGGAACTTGCCAATAATGAGGGCAGAGTTGAGTGGGCAATTACTTGGCCGGTGGATGAACAAGGTTTTTCGTATTCATATTGCAACACGGTGATTACTCCCGAAGGCGGAACACATGAAACAGGATTTCGCTCGGCTTTGATGCGAGGTTTGAAAGAATACGGTGATATGGCAAATGTCAAAAAAATATCCGCTGCGACGGTTGATGATTTTTTAAGCGATGCCTGTTTAATGCTTTCAGTTTTTATTACCGATCCGCAATTTCAGGGGCAAACAAAGGATAAATTAACTTCTACAAAAGCAATCCATTTGGTGGAAACGGCTGTTAAAGATTCTTTCGATCACTGGCTTTCTGCAGACATTGAAAATGCAAATGCTTTAATAAGTTATGTATTAGACAGAGCTGAAGCTCGTAAAAAGAAAAAAGAAGAAAAACAGCAATTGCGCAAAGCTCCGACTAAAAAATTACGTTTACCGGGAAAACTTGCTGATTGTTCTCAGGCCGCAGCCGAAAATACGGAAATATTTATTGTTGAGGGGGATTCGGCAGGAGGTTCTGCTAAACAAGGGAGAGACAGAGTTACACAAGCTATTTTGCCATTGCGCGGAAAAATCCTTAATGTTGCCAGCGCGTCGGTAGAGCGTATTGGGCAAAATCAGGAAATCAAAGATATGATAGAGGCTCTCGGTTGCGGAGTTAAAGAAAATTATAATGAAGATAATCTGCGTTATGAAAAAATTATCATAATGACCGATGCTGATGTTGACGGAGCGCATATTACTTCATTGTTGATGACATTTTTTTATCAGCATATGCCGAAGCTTATTGAAAACGGACACTTGTTTATTGCTACTCCGCCGTTGTATAAAATTGTGGTTGGCGGAAAGAACTATTACGCCTTAGATGATGAGGAAAAAGATAAAATCTTGAAAAAAGTGGTTAAGGGTAACGCCAAGCCGGACATTAGCCGCTTCAAAGGATTGGGAGAGATGAGCCCTACACAGCTTAAAGAAACCACAATGGATAAAAATAATCGCATATTGTTACGGGTAATGATTCCGAGTACCAATACCGAAGAGGGGCGAGCAGAAGATTTTGAAACCCGTCGTCAGGTAGAGCGTTTAATGGGAAAAGATCCTGAGCAGCGTTTTCGCTTTATTATAGAGCGTGCTAAATTCGTGGATAATCTGGATATTTAAACTAAACAAAATTTGTATTTTTTGCCTTAGGCAAGATGATAAATTGTCTGAGGTGTGAGAACCTCTTACCTAACGTTTTTTTTTGCAAAGACGAAACTTTTCGCTTTCTGGTTAATAATACGACCGGAAGGCGGCAAAATAAGTCATTTATGGTCAATATGCCACACTATTTAGGTATAGTTCTCAACTTCCGGTCGCTCTCATCAAGTGGCTTTACTTTTAGGGAGAAAATAACTATGTCAGAAGATATGCTTGTTTTTGATAGTAATATCAATATATGTTACACCGTAGAGTATTATGAAAAATTAAGTCTTGCCGAATATAATATGCGATTGGCGGCGCAATATATGAGTGCGGAAGAAATGGATAAAGCTGTTAAGTATGTAAAAAAACTTACAAAAAATCGCATACATTTGCGTTCAGATAAACCGCAAAAATTGAAAAGAGTTAAATTCAATGCCAAGGAGATTTTTTAAACCTGTAACATACAAAAACTAAATGACATGAGTGATAAGTATACGATGATGTTTTTTTTACATTAATTGGGTTTTATAAAGAGCCGCATATTCGCCTTCATTAGCCAGTAGTTTTTTGTGTGAACCTCGTTCAACAATTCTTCCGTTATTAACAACCGCTATGTAATCAGCATTGCGTATGGTGGATAGTCGATGCGCAATAATCAATACGGTTCTGTCTTTCATGAGGTTGTCAATAGCTTGTTGCACAATGGCTTCAGATTTATTATCCAGAGCCGAAGTTGCTTCGTCTAAAATCAGAATAGGGGCATTTTTAATGAAGGCGCGTGCAATGGCAATACGCTGTTTCTGTCCGCCTGAAAGCATCACTCCGCGTTCTCCGATTTGCGTATCAAGTCCTTTATCCAAACTGTTGATGAATTCTTCCAAACAAGCCGATTTTATTGCTTGTTGCAATTGTTCATCAGTAATATCTTTGCGATTAAAAATGATATTTTCACGGATAGTTCCGCCGAATAGGAAATTATCTTGAAATACGACAGCTATATTATCGCGCAGATTATTTAAATCGATATCTTTTATATTAATGCCGTCTATGGTTATTTCTCCGTGATGCAAGTCATAAAAACGCGGTAGTAATGTCGCAATGGTACTTTTTCCGCCTCCGGAATTTCCAACCAAAGCTACAGTTTGTCCTGATTTAATATTTAAATTTATATGATTGAGTACATATTTTCCTTTTACGTAAGAAAACGTAACGTCTTTAAAAGATATATCACCTTTACAATTTTCTAAAAATACAGGATTTTCGGCATTAACGACTTTCGGCTTATAATCAAGGGTTGTGAACACACGTTCTACAGCCATTAAGGACATCATAACTCCTCGCAGATTATTGCCGATTGACTTGAGCGGGTTATAGAGCATAACTAAAGATGTTATAAATGAAACGAAATTACCTACCGTAATCTGATGCTCGGTTATCAGATAACTGCCATACCATATTACCAATGCGATACCGCAGGCAGAGATAGAATGCATTAAAGGAGATATTATTCCTACTTTTCTCATCATAAACATCAGCATATTCATCATTCCGTTTGTTGTGCGTATAAATTTTTTTTTGTAAAATGGTGATAAATTGTAGGCTGTTATTATTCTGTTACCACCGAAAACTTCATTAAAATGGGCATAAAGAGCTGCAATAAAATTAACATCTTGTTTAATCGCTCCTTTCAACATTTTTCGCATTTGTGTAACCGGATAGAATGCCAAAATAAGAACAGCTATAGCAACAATGGCTAATTTCCACGAGTTGTAAAACAGCACAACAATGAGTGATAATGATGAGAAAAAACGCGTTGAAAATAAACGCATACTGTTAAGCAAACCGCCGCATGCCATCTCTGCATCACGGTTAAAACGCATTAACACCATACCGGAATCGGTTTTATCAAAAAATGCCGCATCATTATGAACCAGTTTATCAAACAGCTTTCTTTTAATATCAAGAGCAATTCTGTTTCCTACCCAAGTATTCATATAAGTTGCAACGTATGTAAATACGGCTTGCAAAACACTGAAAATAATAATCATCAATGGAATGTAGCTGGTCCATCCGGTTTGTTGTTCAACCAACACCACGTCCATAAATGGTTTTAATGACCAGGCTATTACCGCATCCATAGAACCTACCGGTATGGTTATGGCAACTGCCAATATAGCTCTGAACCAATACGGTTTAGCATACGGTAAAATAAGGGAATAGTTTTTAAGTGAATATATTGAAAGCATTTTCTGCTTAATTTTTTCTCGCATTAAAAAGCAAATAAAAATAATTAGCAAAAAAGCTGAATATAAACTGATAACAATTCCGAATTTCCAAGGTTTGAAAACATAGATATTTCGCTGATAACAATTAGTGCATAGCTCAATATTTGCTGTTTCTTGAACATCAAAAGAAATATTATTTGAGCTGTTATTTATAATATGCAGTTTTTTATCAAAAGAGTGCATATCAATTAAGTGTTTGCCCTGCAAAAAAACATCGGAAATATGTAATGCTCCATTATAGTGTTTGACGGTTACATCAATGTTTTTTATTTCAGAAGCATGGATTTTGATTTCTTGTAAAATAGGTTTTCCATTTAATTGCGGATAAATTGAAACAACTTTCTGTTCATCACTTTTATCAGTATATGTTATGTCAACATAAGGCTCACCTTTTCCGTTTAAGAAAAATGATAAAGTTAAATCATTAAAACCATACCAAAAACGAAAAGTTAATCCGATGGTTAATAAAAAGCCCCCTAAAATATAGGCAATAATTTTCAAAAAGTTCAAGTTATTTCTCATAATAGAGATGTATATAATATTTTTTTTAGGCTGGCAATACTATTTTTATTTAAGCACAATACTAAGCTAAGTCTCGTCCTTTTTTCATAATTACTGCGTTTAAGCTTAAGGATTGGGTGGAATGGCTTGTTAATCCGAATTCAGCCGGAAAATCAGCGGCAAATGTTTTGCAAAAATCAGCAAGAGCCTTTTCTTTAGTAATTTTAGGATTTTGTTGCTGTATTAATTTAATATACTTATTCATCACCATATAAAGCTTATCATTGGTGGATAGATTATTATTCATCACAGCATGACTTTTGCCGATTGCAGCTCCCATATTTATACTTGTAGGATTAACTCTTAAATCTTGTTTTTGCCGCTCTGAAAAAGTGCGTTTATCATGAGAATCATTAATAGCGTCTCTAGCTAATTGCACAAGTTTTTTCACATCATCAGCCAACACATCTAGCTTGAGGATGAATTTTAAGCCTTCAGCATTTCTTTTATCTGTCATAACGCACCTCCATAATTATAATACTATATATTAATTATACCACAAATAGTGGGCAGTTTCAATGATATATTTTTGTATATTGAAAAATATTCAATGCAATAAAATTAAATTGCAATTAATTTTAACTATGCTACACTGTTCGCATAAATAATTATAATACGGAAATAAAGTTATAGAGGAAATAAAATGAGCAGAATTAACGATGTGTTTTATTCAGATATATATATTACTCCTGAAAAAATGGTTTTTGTTCCCGATCCAAATACAGAATGCGGATTGATGCAGATATTTCCTGATGATTTTGATGATTTTTATTCTTTGTTGGAAAAGAGTTATGTAAAAAATTCAAGTTATTCCGTAATTTACGAGGGGTATTTTTTCCGTGTTGAACGTTCTGTTTCTATGTATGGAATTACTTTTTGTATGCGTAAAATGCCTAAAAAAGTTCCGGATTTGGATATTCTTGGATACCCTCCGGCATTGGTTGATTATCTGTCAAGTTTGGGGAAGGCGTCCGGACTGATTTTGCTTTGCGGTGCAACCGGTTCTGGTAAAACTACTACAGTATCAAGTTTATTGCGTGAATATTTGATTCAACATGGAGGATTTGCTTATACTATCGAAGATCCGTTTGAAATGCCTTTGGACGGTGAGTATAAAGCTATAAACGGTTCCATAGGAGTTTGTAAGCAAACGCAACCTATTGATGATGATTGGGGGGCATCACTTCGCTCCGCATTGCGTTCGCGTCCGCGTTATATTTTAGTTGGTGAGATTCGAAATCCTGAAGCCGCCAGTGAATGCTTGCGAGCATCTACGTCAGGTCATTTAGTGCTTTCTACAATTCACGCAAATAATGTGGCAGATGCTATTGATGCCATTGTAAAACACGCTTCAGCAGGCGAAATGAGTGAAGAGCTGGCTTTTGACTTACTATCACGAGGCGTTTTGGGAATTGTGCATCAGACACTCATCGGAACAGGTCAAAAAAGACCGGTGGTACAATACCTGTTTGCTAACCCGAATACAACTAAAGGTGATCAAACCAGAAATATTATTAAAACAGGAAAAATAAATGTGGCAACAACTATTGAAATGCAAATGACTCGTATAGCACAAGGTCGTCCGTTATTTGATAAACCTGAAATGAGCTGATATTTACTTAAAATTCCATAAAATCGTATTTTGCGTCGGTTTACATACGTTACGAGCGGCATATTTCGTTATCGGTAACGGATGCTTGGCATCTCCCCACTCAAAGTCAATTGTTTCATCAGAGTTTATAACGGTTATTTTCTGTAAACCGAGTTGCTGATTAGGGGTTACTTTTGCTTCAACCAATCCTATACAAGTCGACTTATTTACGCCAGATAAAACAATATCAAAAGTAATATCCGATGGCAAAGCAGTATCGCCGTCAGCACCAATCCCGATTTTGAAGTCATATTCGCTATGTTTGAGTAGTTCATCGCCAACCAACATATCATCAATTGCCGTTTCAGTATTCAATTTCCAATAACTTGGGCGATCACTGTAATAAGAACGAATATTGGCTGCCGTTTGAAAAATTTGCTCGTGTAATTTTTGATAAGGGTTATGTAATAATACGTAACATAGTGTTATTAAAGCCAATATCAATGAAATTACTATAATTAACCCGTTATAGTTTAAACTTTTGAACCTCTTTAAGTTTACATATATCTTGTTCATATTATGCTTTACCCATAGAACTTGTAATTTGATCTTGCATATCAAATGTTCCGAATACTGCCCAAGCAATAACACCAGACACAAATAACATCGCTACAATGTTCATGACCTCAGCTTTTTGCTCAATCATATACACAGAATCTTCCAACCATTCATTAGCTAACTTATCAAGAGCTTCTTCAAAGTTATCCAGTTCGGAATAAACTTTTAAATCGGCAATAACCTGTTTATCCGGGAATTCTTGTCCGGCTTTAGCCAGAGCTTGTCCCAAGTTATCACCGTTTTTAATATGGAACAATGCCCCATCAATTCTGTCACGCAAATATTTATTGGAATCTTTTCGAAGAGATGATAATGCGACCGAAACCGGCACGCCTCCTTTTACTAAAGCAGATAAAGCCAACAACCATGTAATTCCTGTAAATATCTTATATAAAGACCAAGGTGGAGAACGGTCAAATTTCACCCTTATTTTGCCAGACCAAAAGCCGATTGTAGCATATATAATTGAGCCTACAATTGGGAAAAAAGCAAATGCGGCAATCCAGTTTTTCTGAATCCATCCTGACAAATCGACCAAAGAACGCGCAGTTCCTGTCCAAATAGTATTTGGAGCAGCACTTAACATTGGTGGCACCATATACACACCGATAGCATATAAAATAAGGACCGAAGCCATTAATAAAAAAGAAGGGTAGGCAATAGCGCTGACAATCGGGCGAATCATTCTGGTAGACCCTTCACTTACTTTAATTAAGTTCATCAGAGCGCTTTCCAAATCAGAAACATCACCAACCGAAAGCATTAATCGTTCACGATTTGGCGCCCATCCTTTGAGCGCATCAGAAAAAGGATGACCTTCTTGTAAAGCACGCCCCCAAGCACTGACGGCAATTGCCATTGGATCATTCGGACTTTGCCCTTCATCGGATAATCCGTTGTATATCATATCAAGAGCATTCATCAATGAAAAGCGGTTACGCAACAAAGCCGCTAATTTACGATAGATTTTAAGACGCCCTTTATTAGAAAAATTGCACATAAATTTCGCATAGCCCATCAACCATTCGTTGGTGTTCATCATTGCTCGGCTAAAGGCACTTCTTTTCTTAATTTCAGGCATTTTTTAACTCCTAATAAACCGGACGTTGATCAAGTAAGCCACACCAGCGTTCTACTTCATCAATATCTATCTGCCCTTTAAGCATGCGTTCAATAGCTGCATCTCTTAACGGCCGTCCGTTTAATTCACTAACCCAATAATCAATAGCTTCTTTGGTTTTCCCATCAATCATTAAGCGCAGAAAATTGGCATCAGGCAAGATAATTTCAGGAACCGACATACGTCCGATAACACCTTTTCCTCCGCAGAATTTACATCCCTGACCGCGCATGTATGTATTTTCGATTCCGTAATCACCCAAAGCAGTTTTTAAGCGTCTGTATGAGGCGGCGGATTTTCTGTCTTTAATTGAAACTCTGCAATAAGGACAAATTTTTCTGAACAAGCGTTGAGAGATTAGGCCTTTCATAATCTCCGGATCTTCCAACATATAATGACGAACCCCCATATCACGTAAACGAGTAATAATAGCAGGTGCCGAGTTAGCGTGCAAAGTTGTCCAAACACTGTGACCTGACAAAGCTCCGCGGAACACTAATGAAGCGGCAGATAATGTTCGAATTTCTCCGACCATTAAAACATCTGGATCGGAACGAAGTGCTGCAGAAAGAGCTTTAGTAAACTCTTCATCTTTCTCTTCTTCCGTAGAAGCATTGGTAACAGGCATCTGTCTTGCACCCGGAATCGGGTATTCAGGAGGGTCTTCTACAGTAATGACGTTAATCTCTCCTTTATGTTCTTGCAACAGCTTAATCATATTGCGTTGCAATGTTGTTGATTTACCGGAACCGGTTGGACCGGCAATAATTTTTAACCCTGTAGCATTTGCTCGCAGACGATAAAATAAATCAATTTCACGACTTCCCAATCCCAAAGAACGCAGATCGCCTTCACCATTAGGATTATCATCAGCATACAGTAAACGCATTACTAAATATTGTGAACCGAAAGCAATAGGGTTAAATTGCAAACGAATAGCCAAAATATTGTGAGGCAATCTTAATTTACCATTTGTTCCACGCAAAGGAGTTGAACCTAATTTTTGAGCCCCTTGAAATTCATTTTTCGCATAGTTTGCATCTGAAATATCGGCCGAAGCAAACGCGGCACGAACAAAGGCTTCGCCCCATTCTTTAGAATATTCGAGTTCCCTTTCCATCATACCGTTTATACGGAATAAAATCAGGGTGGAATCGGCTACGACGACGTGAATATCTGAAACCTTATGAATGGCAGCACGGGAAATAACACTCAAAAAGTCAATCTGCATCTGATAGTCAGAAGTTTCTTCTGCAGAAATATTAATTTGCCCCATACCACGTTCGGCATAAGCATATATGGCAGATATTTCAGCAGCAGAATAATATTTAGGGGTCGCTACCGGAATTTTACGCCGTTTCATAGTGGCTACAAAGTTGAGTACTTTACCGTCATATTTGTGCGCTTCGTCTACAATATACGTACCATCGGAAAACAAAGCCAACATATGACGGGTTTCGCTATCAACACTAACCGGTCCGTTTTCTACCGTTAGAAGTCGGTTATCATTACTGAAAAGAATTTTAAAGAGATTTTGGTTCTCTGAAGTCTCGTCAGGAGAGTCATCAATAATATCTTCATTTCTCTTTCTTTCCGGTAAGTTTTGCTCTATAATGTCTTCAGCATCTTTTCCGACTTTAGCGCTATCCGCATTTTTTTCAGCTATTTCCGGTACTGTGACATCTTTGAAACTATCACTATCGGAAGAATCGAGAATTTTATGTATATTCTCGCTAACTGCACTAGCATCGTTAATATTTTTCTTTTCTTCAACCATAATTACCTTTAATGCACAAATGTTCCAGAACCGAATGAAAGATCTCCGTTAGTTTTTCTTGGCTTTTTTATCAATACGGGAGCATCATTATCAGAGCTTTCCTTTCCTAAAGTATTTGAAAAACTTCCTTTGATAATCTGTTTATCAGTCTGCTCAGGAGTTTTAGAAGAACTGTTGAAAGTTACTTGAGGTTCAAATTCCATAATAGTTCCTCCAGTATATAAATAACTTTGAACACCATTATTGTCAAAAGAAATATAGTGATCGGTAATTGAAGTAACTACTTCACCATTCTTAAGTTTAGAGCCTTTATGAATGATGAAAGTTCTGCCATCTCTGCTGACTAGCTTGGCAACTACATCTTCGCCCTTACCGGTGATGTCCATAATTGCATAGTCTCTTGACATGTCTATAGCATCTTCTCCCGGCTTTCCTTCATCTGAGAAAGGATTTGAAAGTTGCTTAATTTCATCTTCTCTTTCCAACATAGAAGATTTAAGTTGATTGATTTGTCCATTCAATATTTCCATCTTATGATTATAAACTTTAACCGAATTTTCGCTTGCAGTGATTAATTCTGCTGACTTAGCATTGAGTTGAGATATTTTATCAATAGCACTTGCTTGCAAAGTTTTCTTTTCTTCTTCAAGTTGATGTACTCTTTTTTGTAGTTCTGCATTTTTGGCTACCCATTGTTGATTAACTGTCAACATCTCATTCATATAGTCTTTAACTATTTGCGCTTGACGAACCTTTTCAAGTTCAATCTCTTTTTGTTTTAATTTTTCTTGCTCGGCTATAATCATAGCTTGACGTTCAGCTTCTAAATCCTTAGCTCTTTCCTCTTCTGCCTTTAATCGCGCATCTTCCTCTTGTTGAGCTTTAAGACGAGCCGTGCGCAATGCTTCAACTCTGCTTTTTAATTCCTCACGGCGCAATTCCAAACGCAATAATGTTGTTTGCTTTTCAATATTTGACATCTGGTTAAACAGGTCATTATCAACTTTTGAAAGAACTGAATTACCAAACTTTTCAAAAGGAGTTTTTTCTCCACCTATCTCCGGAACTACATCACCTAGGTCTTCTGTTGAATTGATTTGAGCCTTATCCGCATCTGTTTCCAGGGCATCAAGACTTCCGTCATCAGGGAAAGGTTGAACATCCAATAAAGGAGACGGAACAGCGTCTGCGGTATCATTCCTTTTTACAAGCTCGTTATTGACACTATTATCTGTATTTATATCTGCATTTTCCACCGGTTGAAGTTGTTTTGGAGCAAATGTTTCTGAAGGAATATCTTCGTTAAGAAAATCTAAATTGTCAGATTCTTCATTGTTTTCAGGCTCTTGGGTTACAGCATTTTCGGAACTTGCAGGAACCACTGCTTCAATCTGCGGAAGTGCTTTAACAGGATCATCAGATGATAAGCCAATATCTTGATCTGCTTTGGCATCAGGTTCCGCAATTTCATCAATTCCCAATAAATCATCATTGGCAACAGAATCAGTATTTTCCTGATTTACTAAAGGCATTGTTTCTTCTGCAAAGCAGACACTGGCACCTGCGAAAGTCATTACAAAAGCGCAGGCAATAAGTATCGTAATTTTATTATTCAGGTTGTTTTTCATAGATTTCTCCTTTATAAGTCCACATTCTGGAATTAATGTCGTATGTAATAGTATCAACTGTTAATCCTGAAAATTTCATTAATAAATCGCTCCAAATCAACGGATCATTATTTGATGATATTGAATATGATATTAATTTGTATTTTGTTCCGCGCGGCGACATCCAAGTTTTAGGGGCAAACGATATACTTATTCCCAAAGACTGGTTAATATCATTTAAAATGTCGACTAATTCTTCTTCATCATACTCCGGCGGAGAATTTAATTTAGTTATTTCACCAATAGGTACCGAAACCATAACCGTATTACCATCTCGGCCTAAAACACGTGATGAAAAATTAACACCGGATACATTCAACGCTTGTTCTATCCATGTTAAACGTCCCAGTTCGCGACGCCAAGATGTCACTAAACCGGCCTTCGGAGTGCATGTAATACCTTCAATATGCCATCCTGGAGTTATAACCTGAACAACTTTCTGCGTTGTTAAATAGCATTGACGCATAACATCCAAAGGATTATTGAGCTCTACCCAAGGTTTAGGTTCCGGCGGTAATGGAGGTTCTTCTACTTCAACCGGCGCTATAACAGGCTCTTCCGGTGCGGTAAAAAACAAATCTTTCAGTGTAGAGTACCCGAACCACGCTATTACTGCAAAACAAACAACAATCACCCCTATCATTAAGGTATCGTTACTTGCATTAATCTTGGCCAATTTTGTTTGGATACCTTTTTCCAACATAGGTCCCAAATGATCGGCCTTGGTATCTTCAATTCCCCATTCGGCAGGGGCAAATATAATATCCCAATCAGGTACTGCCAACATTGCAATAAGTTGGTTTTTTGCATCTTTTTCATTAATGAACAGCGTATCACCATCTGATAATATCACGTCATTTCTAAAGCAAATATACCACCAGCCGGTATCAACTTTGAATACTCCCAAAAAAGAAGTAACCGCTCCCAAGCCTGTGATAAGGGATACAGCAGCGGAAGGCAATCCCGGTGTAAAACCTTGAGAGGAAGCTGCCAATCCAAATTGTGATGACTTACCTTTACGTGTAACATATAAGTCGGCTCCTTCCAAAATATTCTCTGCAGCTTCCTTAACTTCAGGTAAAGGTTTTGCCTCGTTTAACAGAGGTTGCCAGAAAAGACTTGCCGCATAGGTTATTCCTCTTTCTGTAAAAGAAGATCTCCAAGCCTTATCTTCTGTTTGCATATTTCCCTGAGTATCCACTTGTTGTCTCCTTAAACTAATCGTTCATTCTGGATTCAGGCGATAAAGGCGATTCCAAAACAACCGGTGTTAACATAATCACGAGAATCGTTCTGGCCTTCTCTGCTGTTTGTGCACCACCCAGTAACATATTGTCAGGAGTTCCTACGCCTTTTTTATCTACAGAATCTTCAACGCGTTCATAGCCGGCCAAAATGAGTGTTTCACCAGATTTCATAGCAACTTCTTGCGTAAATCCGCGAGTTTCTATTACAGGGTTCTGAATAGATTCGCTACCACCCTTATCTTCATCTTCAGAACCACCGCTGACAGTAATTGTATCAAGTGATAACAAATCTGACAGAGTGAGGTTGAAGAACATTAAAATACGACCGTGATCTAAAATTCTCGGCAATACACTCATTGTAAAACCGGTTTCGATTTCTTCCGTATCAACGGAAACATCATAAGTATCACTGTCACCGCTATTGGTTTTAGTAATTTGTGAAATGTAGTTCTGCGTTTTAACAACTTGAATAGGAGCCGGCTTGTTGTTCATAGTTGTAACCGTTCCGCTTGTAACCAAGTTTGTTTGTCCTTCCTGAGAAAGTGCCTGCATTGCGGCATCTACACTCCAACTTCCGCTACTGATACCCATTGTTAAATCACTGAGTTTATCGCCTAAATCTCCCGGATGAGTTCCAGCCGTTATTTGTTTAATGCTACCGCGTTTATTAAATGTTGCGGTTAAATCCAAACTGTATTTATCGGCATTGGTAATACTGAGCTGAATAACCTTAACACTGATGGCAACTTGTTTAGATACACGATTATTCTGCTCATTTATGTATTTTGCCACGCGGCGAATATCCGTAGGTGTAGATGTAAGGTTAATAGTTCCGCTTGCTTTATCAATATTCAGATTTGCGTCTTGCGAAATCATTGATTGAATAGTGCTCTCTAAATTGCTCCACAAATCAAGTCCGTCAATGGAACTGCTTTGTGAAATGCTTGAAGCACCGGCATCGGCACCGCCAACACTTACGCTTAAAGTAGGACTGGTAGGTAATGAATAAATCACAAAGGTCTTTGTAATGAATTTATAGAAATAAATTTCACCTTTTTCATATTTCCACCAAATACCGAAACGATTGGTAACTTCATCCAATAAACCACTCATCGGACCTTTATAATTAACAATCATTTTTGTGGAATCTGTCCACTGTGTTCCCACATCGTCCATAGACGGTTTGTTGCTGTCAGCTTGCGAAATAGCAGTTTCTTCAAGTTCCGGAGCATAACGAACCGAAAGAGATGTGATTTTATTAATCATGGAACCGATTTCATATAGTGTAATAGGACGGTTGCTGATTAATGTAATGCCATCTTTTTTCTCTAAATAAGAAGGAATAGGTTCTCCCTCAAATTCTACTTTGGATGTATCACCTAGCCAAATATCATTTTTAACTCTTACCACATCATCAGGAATTGGTTCCGTAGGTACGGCTGCTTTTTGTTTTAAGTCTAAAGTGTCTTTAGCGCGTTGAGCCATCTCTCTATCCATTTCCGGTGAAACGGAACACGCAACCGTAATTCCCAAAATGCAGAGAGTTAAAAGCTTAAATATATTAGTCATACGCATTTTCATCCTCCATAGTTTCAACTACCAGAACTCTGTTACCCTTGTAGAAAGTAGCTACCGGAGCAGGTCTGGCTCTGGCAAATGCTCTGATGAGAGCAGAAGCAACATCGGCAAAGTTACCTCTAAACATAGCCCCCGCATTCAGAGTATAATTACGATTCGTTTTCCAAATCAATCTCCATCCGGCTTCATCACTCCACATTGTTAACAACTCTTTAAGACTCTGTCCCTCTTCTGCTAACCAATCTTTGTTGGCAGAGCTCTCTTCTGAAGAATCGTCATCGCCATTTTGAATATTACTATTTTGTGTATTGTTTCCATGCATTCCTGCACCTGCACCAGCTCCCGTACCGGCAACATATCCGTTTTGTGCATATTGAGGCTGAGTCGCTGTCGTCGTATTGGTATAAGCAGCAGGAGCCTGTCTTCCTCCGGATGTGTTAGTGTAAGCAGTCGGAGCGCTTCCGGTGTTTTGAGGCGCACTATTGCCATTTACCATAGGAGCTGATCTTCCGTTTTGCGGAATAGGAGCAGCCGGATTCCATGGTTGAGCATATCCGTTGTTGTCTGCAGCAATACCATTTTCATACTCTACAACTTCATTGTCTATGCTAGGAGGAATAGCCGCAGATATATTATTTCCAGCTCCCGCTTGAGTAATACGATGATCCCGTGGAGAACGTTCTCCGTATTCGCGAAAATCTGCAGCACCTCGGGTATAATTAATATTGCCGGCATCACTGCACTCGCTGTATCCATCGGCATTTTCCACACAAACCGCCGTATATTCACGATTACTGGTGCAAATACCGTTTTCGCATTCCTCTTCTAAGTAGCTTTTACTGCTGACACAGCCTGCCGTGCCGAGAATGCAGCAAATTAAGCCTGTAACAGCCAGTTTGTTTGTTATTGTTTTTCTTTCATATTTATTTCTCATCGTATTTTCCTATAATACTTGTTAAAATCGAAATATCAACATCAGATATTAATACCAAGGGTTATCGGCGCGTTTCATCGCCTTTATCTTCTCTTCTTCCGATGCATATCTTACGTTCCTAATAATAAATGAGTTTGGCTCTCTATCGGTAAAAATTATGTTAATTTTACGATAATCAACATTATTGTTGGCCAAAATCTTATATAAGAGCTTCAAACGCTTCTCTTGCAATGCGTATGGAGCTGTTTTATCTATTCTTATTTCAATGAATACATCATCGTTTTTTACCGAATTATCGGCAAAAGCATGTAACCATTCCAAAGTTTGTCCGGAAATTTCTGCCCGATTCGGTTGAAAAGACAACTTTAATTCGGACGGAGTAATGTTTTCCTCACTGTTTTTCCCGATTCTAAGCAACTTATTAAATATTGAACCTTCACCTTTTTGAGATTCTTTACTGTTTTTTGTTTTTTTGGCTTTCGGTGCAGTTATATTATCTTTTTTTGTTTTACTTTTCGAGCCAGAAAACCATTCCGCAATGCTGTCTGTCAAACTTTTAGATGTTTCTTCGTCTATTTCATCGTCCGTTTCATCAAAATCCTGAAAATCATCGTCATTATATTCGGCTGATTTTTCTGTTGAAAAAGCAGTTTCGTCATTTTCTAAAGCCGGAAGTTCGTGTCTGGCACGCAACTCTCGTTCCAGCTTTAAATTTTCTTCAGATGATGAAAATTGAGGTGTCAGATTGCGCTCATTGGCAATGTTTTCAGGTATCGGAATAACCAGATTCTTTTGCATTCTGTATTCTTCTGTAGGTTGTTCCTCTATATTTTGATCAGGGAAAACAATATTATCCTGATATTTTGCCGCATAAACATTGACAGAGCTTTCAGATACATTTGCAGAAGACGTTTTTTCCTCATTTTGCGTATCGGTATGTTTGTCTTTCGATACAGACAGCCCCTCAGAAAATCCGGAATTTGCTACATAACCGTTATCTTCTGCTAAAGGTTCTGTTACCGCTGAATAAGCATCGGCTCCCAGATTGTCTGTGCTGACACTGCTCGCTGCCATCGCAAGTTGATTTTCGTCAGCATTATCGGAAAATACAACAGCTCCGCCTTCTGTTTTATAATTATGAACTAAAGGAATTCTAAATACAGGTGCTTGTGAAGCATCGACAATCTGTAATTCATTTGAACTTTCCTCGGTTTCCGCAATATCTAAAGTTGAAGTCTCTTCTATCTTTTCCTCATTGTTTGAAATTTTAATTTCCGGATTGCTTTCTTCTGTATTAAACTCATCACTCAATATTTCCGGTTGATATAATACGCTGTCAGATGCATATTTTTCTTCGTTTTGAACAGATGATTGACCATTTTCTGCACTTTGAGGCAATTCCTTATGCTGGTCTAAGCTTTTAAATTTATCATACAAAGGATCATTTTCTTCATTGGCTGCAAAAAGTTCAATATTTTTAGTCGGAATGTCATAAACATATTCTTCCGATTGATTTTTTTCATCCAATGATAAAACAAAGTAGGCCTTAGTTGCCGCAAAAACGGCAACCAATGAGAGAATAAAACTTCCTAAAAAACATTTTAAACCAAACTTAGGCATTGCAAAATCCCATATAATTCGTTACAGATAAAGGCTCCAAAAGGCGCAAATATCCCATTATTTTGTTTGAAGATACAACTGATTGTGTTAAAATAGAGTTAATGACGCAAATGAAAGTTGATAAGGAGCTAAATTGTTCTAAAAACATTGATGCTTAAACTTCTTTACCTGCATCAAAGCATCATATAGTGTTGTGCCGAAGAGGCAGATTACATAAAAGTTCATAAAAAGTTCATAATTATTTTATCAAAAATGTGTTATAATCGGCTTAACACTTGAAGAGTATACCGAAGTTAAATTTGGAAAGATTATTCTTATCAGTTTGTTAACCTTTTGGTGTTATTCGTAGTGTGTATGATAAGAATGTTGTAATAATTTTTACGAAAAAAAAGATTGATGTAGGCAAATTGGATATGTTTTAACAAAAGTCTGGAAATTTTTTGTGAAATGATTTACAATAAACTTGTAATTAAGAATATATGTTAAGGAGAACTGAAATGAAATTCTTAAAAAACAATATTATGAGCATCTTAGGTATGACTTTCTTGTTTACAATGGTTATGCTCGGTGATGCCAATGCGTCGGTATTTGATGATGCAAAAGGAAAATTGGTAAACCTGTTTACCAACGCAAAGATGGTAATTTTCATTATCGGCGGTTTCGGTTTGATTTGTTTGGCTTTCCAAGCAATCTTCGGAAAAGTTAAATGGGCGTGGTTTGC
>JAFUXW010000270.1 GCA_017477035.1 Alphaproteobacteria bacterium
CATCAACGAAGATATCATCAACAGCATCAAAGCTGAGATGAAAGAAGATGAATTCTTGGTTTTGGTTTGCAAATCATATGATGAAGCAATGAAACATGCTTCTAAAAACATAACAATTAAGAAGATACCTCAGTCCTTATTAAAGAACTGTGAGTTTGGAGTCGACAACTATAATCTCAACATAGTTTGCCCTCCTGAATATGAATACGATGAGGAGGATGAATAATGCAAAACAAATTAGAACTTTTTTGGCTTGGTAAAGATAAAGAGATTTCTCCGGAGACGAGAATTCTTATCGAAAATAAGCAATTAGGTCATTCAAAAGAAACTTTCGCATTGTTGAGTAATGACATTTTTGATAATAGCCTTATTCATGGTGATAATTTGTTGGCTTTAAAAGCACTTGAACCTTTATACTCAAATCAAGTTAAATGCATATACATTGATCCACCTTATAATACAGGAAATGCTTTTGAATACTATGATGATAACAAAGAGCATAGTATTTGGCTTGGTTTAATGTATCCGAGATTAAAAATTTTGCATAATCTTCTTAAAGAAGGAGGTAGCATTTGGGTTAGCATCGATGATATTGAATCTCATCGTTTAAGAATGATTATGGATGAGATTTTCGGCATTGACAATTTTGTTGCTGATATAACTTATGAAAGGTCCGGTAGTGCCGGCCTTGGACAGGGTGGTTTGTTTGTTAATAACAGCGAACATATCTTGGTTTATTCCAAAGGAACGTTTGAATACAATGATGTTTTAGGAAGTTCTCCGCTTGAGTTCAAAACAATGAAAAGATATAACAAAGTTCTTGTGTCTGAAGGAGAAAGAGAACTTGTTCGTGAATTTGTTTCAAAATCAAATGGAACAACAGTAAGGATTTATAAGCATACTAATTTTGAAATCAAATCAATTTCTTTAAAAGATTTTGAAAAAAACGAAACATCTATCAGAAAGCAATTCTATGAAAATTTTGAGCATTTATTTAGAACAAATAACGTTCAAAAAGAAAACGAGTTTCAAAACGATTTAATGTCAGGTATGGATAAGACGTCTTTGTATACCGTTGATTACGTGCCAAGTAGAGGAAAATACAAAGACAAGCTGACGACACTATATTATTACAATGCTGAATTGTTTGCTTGGCTTAAAGATACTGCGTATACAGAAAACGGAAATATCGTTAAAACAAATAAATTAACAACTGTTTGGAGACACGAAGAAATTCCTAAAGCAGATCTTGCTAACGAAGGAGGGGTTGACTTCCCAAGAAGCAAGAAACCAGAACAATTGATTAAAAGAATATTAGAAATCGCAACAAATGAAGGCGATTTAGTTTTAGATTCATTTCTCGGTTCTGGTACAACAGCGGCAGTTGCTCACAAAATGCATCGCAGATGGATTGGCATTGAAATGGGCGAACACTGTTATACCCACTCTAAAAAAAGGATTGATTCAGTTATTGATGGTTTAGATTTAATCGGTGTAACAAAAACCACTGGTTGGACCGGTGGTGGTGGCTACAAGTTCTATGAATTAGCTCCAACCCTTATCAATATCGATGCTTTCGGCCAACCAGTTATCAATAAAGATTACAATTCTGACATGCTTGCAGCAGCTGTTGCTATGCACGAAGGATTCAA
>JAFUXW010000271.1 GCA_017477035.1 Alphaproteobacteria bacterium
GTAGGAATAACCACCGTCTTACATCGCATCAAAAAATTACAACAAAACAACCAATATCAAAACATTTGAGTAAAAAATTAAAGGAGTGAAATTATAATGCCTAAAATAAAAAAGAAAACAGAGAAGAAAAAGCAATTAAAAGGTATAGCAATATCAAATAAAGATACGGAACAAGCAATTAATACTATTACTGTAAAAAATGCGGAAGGCGATCCGGATACAACGGCAGAAATTATCATTCAAAATAAAATTGATTACACTCCCAAAGTATCGGTGATTATTCCGGTTTATAACGTAGAACTTTATTTGCGCGAGTGTTTAGATTCGGTGATTAACCAAACCTTGCGTGAAATAGAAATAATTTGCGTTGATGACGGCTCAACAGATGCCTCTTTGGAAATCCTTAAAGAATACGCGGAAAAAGATAACAGAATTACGGTAATTACACAGAAAAACCTCTATGCCGGTGTTGCCCGTAATGCCGGCCTTGCAGTTGCTAAAGGTGAATATTTAAGCTTTTTAGATTCCGATGACTTTTTTGAAGTCGAGATGCTTGAAGAAAGCTATAACAAAGCAATAAAAGATGGAGCAGATATAGTAATTTGGCGTTCCAGAGAATATGATACACAGACAAAAGAGTATAGAAATGTAGTAGGACCTGTTAGTCCACAATTGTTTAAATACACAGATACTCCAAATACCATTAGCGATTTTGGTGAAAAATTATTTCAGGCAAATGGGTGTGTACCTTGGAATAAATTAATATCATCAGCTATGGTCAACAAATTAAATATACGTTATGGCAATACTCTCAGCTCAAATGATACAATTTTCATATACGGTATTTTGTCTTTGGCTAATAAAATTTCTTTAATAGATAAGATATTTGTTAATTACAGAGTTAACAACCCAAATTCTCTTCAAAGAAGTAAGGATAAATCGTGGGAATGTATTTGTTTAGCTTTTATTGGGTTGAAGAAATTATTAGAAGAAAAAGGAGTTTATGAACAACAAAAAAGAACATTCGTGAATAAAGCATTACAGGCTTGTTTATATTATCTGAAAACAATTGATGAAAAAACACGAATGAAAATGTCCTGTGCTTTAGTAAATAAATATTTTGAGGAACTAGATATAAGGGATTATGGCATTGGCTATATATATAATGATAGTTTTTATCAAGAATATAAGAAATTGATTTCTCAAAGACATATTCCTATTATTTTCGCTACTGACACAAACTATGCGAAGTATACATCTGTCGCTATTAATAGTATTTTAGTGAATAAAAAAGTTGATACAAATATTTGTTTTTTCTTATTAGTAGATAAAGAATTTTCTGAAAAGGACAAACAAATACTAACGCAACAAGTACAAAAGTATAATTCTTATATAGAATTTGTGCAAATGGATGATTTTTTCGAAGCTATTACAATGCAAATTAAACATATAACATATCATACTTTTTACAGATTAGTTATCCCAAAAATATTTCCTTTTTTAGATAAGCTTATTTATTTGGATGGAGATACCATCATTAATGGTAATATTGAAAATCTATATGATATAGATATAAAGAATTATTACATAGCTGGAGTTATTGCTCCTGTTTTTGTAAATAAAAAACATCAAGAAAGATTGAAGATTAATACGGAAAACTATGTAAATGCAGGGGTTTTGCTAATTAATAACAAGTTGTTAATAGAAGATAATTTGATGCCTGAGTTTTTGAAGCATATTAATTATAATTACGATTGCCAGGATCAAGATATTATTAATGTGGTTTGTGCTGGTAAAATAAAAAATATTCCATTAATTAATAATCTGATGTCTAAATATTTTAGTAACTATCAAAAATTTACAAAACAAGGTAAATTTACTGTTGAAGAATTTGAATCAGCTATGCATAATCCTTTTATCATTCATTACGCAGATAAAATAAAGCCTTGGGATGATAAAAACTGTAGTTTAGCTTCTTATTGGTGGAAAAATGCTAAAGAGACGCCTTATTATGGAGGTGTTTTGAAATATATAGCATCTTTTTTCAATCCCAAAATAATTAGTAATATATATGCATATATTTTTTTCCCTATTAATTTAATCAAATTACGTAAACAAAAAAAGATAGTAGCAATAAATTATTTAATGACGACATTGCAAAATGTTAGAATTGATATAAAAAATTGTGGCAAAGAAAATAATGCTGTTTTCATTAAGGGAGATGATGTTATATGCTCAATGCCTTCGTGGTTTAAGAATAATGAAGGGCAAGGCGTAGTTTTGACTTCAAATAGAACAAAACAAAAGTTTATAGTTAATATTGTGAAAGATGGTAAATTGAAACTAATTTTTCATGCTCCTAAGATAGTTAACAATGGAAAAAAATATCCACTATGGATAGATTATAAATCTATAAAAATTGATGGAAAAGAAATATTATCAAAGCCAGCTATAACTTGGCATGATGAATATTTTAAATATGAATTTATAGTAAAAAATGGATGTGAAATAACTGTAGAGTATGAACAACAATATCATCAATACTCCAAAAATGAACTAAAAGAACTCGTAACTAATTTAAATCATAATAATGAGTATGTTAACGAGCACACTGATTATGTAGTTGCTAAATTGTTGGAAAAATTAAGTGTAAATTCTTCTGAAAATAAGGATTCCGCGGCATGAGTGAAGTAGCAGAAACAAATAAACTCAGCAAAGAGCTGAACAAAATATATCGTCATATACTTCGTAATGAGCGCAAAATAAAACAAATGCAAAAGGAATTGCAGGAATGGAGAAACTTAGCAAACGGGCAATTTAAGGAGCTTAATTTTGCCGATTTGTTACACGATACAATAATTGAAAGTGGGTGGTTACATGATAAATCTTTTTCCTTGCATGGTTGGGCAGCAAATTACAGCTTTATTTATATGCTTTACCGTATTTTGGATAATGCAAAGCCGCAGAATATTTTAGAAATGGGGATGGGACAAACTTCTCGTTTAACCTCGCAATATGCGGCATATTGTAATCCTAACGCAACACTTGATATTATAGAAAATGATGCCGGTTGGATATCAACTTATCAACCACAGTTAGCACAAAATGAACATACAAAAGTTCATCAACGCGATTTGGAATTTTTTACTTATGACAAAGTAGAGTGTCGTAAATATAAGGATTTAAATGAAGTTATCGGTAACACAAAGTATGATTTGATAATCGTTGACGGTCCTTTTGGCGGAAGACAAACTTTCCCACGTTCCAATATCTTAGATTTGATTAAAAATCATAATTTGGCCGATGATTTCATCGTAATTTTTGATGATGCTGAACGTAAAGGCGAACAAAATACGATAGCTCAAACAATAAAGTTATTGCAAGAACAGAATGTAGAACACTTTGTTTTCCAGCGCAATGGTATCAAAACACAAACATATATAACCAGTTTAACGAAATCTTTTATTCAATATTTATAGGAGAAAATAAAAATGAGTAACGAAATTAAAGAAGAAAAAAGTAAGGCCGGTGTAGTTACTGCGGTTGTTATTGCGATTGCGGTTATTGTCGGCGGAATAATGTTTTTCAAACCAAGCAACAATGTCAAAGTTCAGGAACAGAAAGTTGCAACCGCAACAACTGCGCCTAAACCTAAGGCAGAAAAAACAGTGGCTCGTATTGATATCATAACCAAGCTTGTAGATGCTAAAAAGCCGCAATTTGAAGTTTATGTTGACGGCTCAAAAACACCGGAAAAACAAGCCGAATGGATGCCGAAATTTGGTAATCAAGGATATGTAGTACAAAGACATGATGGTGCTAAAAATATTAAACTAAAAGCATTAAAAGATGTGGATATAGATATTATCTTGCGTGGCCCTGATAAACGCGATGAAAATAAAAAATTTATCCCTGTTTGGGTAAAATATACTTCCGTAACCGTTAACGGCAAGAAAATTTTATCCGAGCCGGTGTCCGTATGGCACAACAAGCCTTTCCGCCATACAATTAAAGCCAAAGCCGGTGATGAAATCAAAATCCACGCCGAATGGACTAAGGCAGATACAGCATCTGCAAAATAACTGTTGCAACTATCTACTATAATAAACAATAACCTCTTTCTGCAACGAATAGAGGTTATTTTTTGCATAATTAAAAAGAATTAAATAAAAAATCGTGTGTATTTTTATAAAATATACTTCAAATACCTGTTGAAAGCTACAAAAAATATATTTGGGCTTTACTAAAGGAGTACAATTTTCCTGATTACAGTTGTAGTGATTATTTTATCAATCTATTGAATAATCTTGGATTAATATTTGATCTAAAAGATTATGACATGAGATGAATCGTCCAAACGGAATATGATAATGCTTGAAATGAATGCTTATAATCATGCCGGTTGAATGAGGATTAATTCTGCCATCGCGATTAAAATCCTGATAGCTTATTTTAGATTTTCCCGAAGATTCGGGAAAATCTAAAATGAACACAAGTTATCTTTATACCGGTAGTATGTCGGTTTTGTAATGCCGTATTTTTTCAAAATCACGCAGACACGGACTTTGTTTTCAATATCCTGCTTTAACTCCTTTTGTTGCGAGAGGGATAACTTCTTGCTTCGTTCTTTGGAATACACACCTTTTGCTTTGGCAATCGCAATGCCTTCCTTTTGCCGCATTTTAATCATATTACGCTCAAACTCGGCAATACTACCAAGTAATTGAAGGGTTAATCTGTTGAACGGATTGTTCGTATCGTCAGTAAAACGCAGATTTTCTTTGATGAAATAGATTTCAGCGTGCCGTTCTTCCGTAATAGTTTTGACGATTTGTAAGAGGTCATTGATGTTGCGAGCAAGGCGGTCAATGGAATGAACTTCAACAACATCGCCTTTTCGTATCCATTTCAGCATTTCCTGTAATTTAGGGCGATTGGTAGAACCGCCGGAGGCATAATCCTCAAACACTTCATCATACTTGCCTGCCTCAATCACTTGGCGGTCAATCTTCTGCGAACCATCGGCACTAGAAACACGGGCATATAAAAACTTCATTTTCATCTCCTTCAAAAGTAATATTATAGTTATAGAATACACATTACTTTTCAAAAGTCAAGCAAAATATTACCTTAATATTACCATTTTTGAATCCTTATTTTCGGTAATGCCAGAGTATGCCTAAATATTACCAACAATATTCCAAAGATTCACCATATTTTAAAGGGAATCGGGTATTGTGAGGGCAATAAAATCTTTTGAGAGGGAATATGATTCACATTTTTATGGATGAAAGTGGCGATTTAGGATTTGATTTTGAAAAATCAAATACAAGTCGTTATTTTGTGATGTCGTTTGTTATTGCTGAAAATGATTACAGATGTAGAAAAATTATTGCGAAAGTTGTAAAGAAAATGCCGTTGCGTGAAAGAAGCAATTTTTCCGGTGTGTTCCATTGTAATAAAGAAAATGAAGATGTAAGGCATAATCTTTTAAGTGCTTTGGGTAATGATGAAAATATAAGTGTTATCAGTGTAACTTTGGATAAAGTTAAATACAAGAGTGTTTGCGGGGAAAATATGTTGCCAGTAGGCGAAATATATAACAGCGTTTGTAAAACGCTTATAAATAGAGTATTTGAAAAGGATTTATTGCCTCATAACGAGAAAAATATTTTCATTGCCTCACGCCGAGAAACCAATAAATATATCAATAATTTGTTTGTAGATAATTTTAATGGTTATAATGTGGATGTTGTGATAGCACACCCGAACACATACAAAGGATTACAAATTGCCGATTTTGTAGCGTGGTCTTTTTTTCGGCAGTATGAATATGAGAGTTCAAAATATACAAACTTATTTAGAAACTTGGTTGTTGAGGATTTTATCATAAAAAGAGCATAAAAAAAAAACGAAGCACCTTGTATGCTATTTAGGTTTACACCAGAGGAACCTACGGAACCCCACATCACAAGGAAATTACCTTCGTTTAGTTATTATATAGCATATAAATGATTAAAAATCAATATATTTTTGAAAATTACCGAACAATAAAGGAAGGCATCAACTACAACCAGAGAAACTCCTGCGTCAAAACGCTTAATGTAGTATATATCCTTCCCTTATGATTAAAGATATATCACCCGTTCTTACAAATATCAAGTTTTTCCTAAACCGATTATTCTTTATTCAACTCTTTAATCTTTTCCAAGTTCTCATTTAAGAACGGATAATCTAACTTACAGATTTCTTCATACAATATTTTCACCGGAACAGAACCGGCATAAACTTTTTGCCCTGTATCTTTACCGCTCCATCCGCAAATAGCATTTTGGTATTCCAATGGTATCTTACAATCACGGAGAAATGTTTTGGTTGTGTGGCGAATGCTATGAAATACTTTTGAACGATTTTTGAGGTGTAGTTCTTTCAAATATCTTCCAAACCAAGTGCTTATCGGATGAGCGTAGTGATTCTTTTTATCATACATTAACTTGTAAAATAATCTTTCTTTTTTATCTTTACGAGTTTCTCGCAAATAATCAATTAAACCAAACTCTATCAATTTAGGATGAATAGGAACAATTCTTTTTGATTGCTTATTCTTCAAATGCTGGTCGGGGCGTTCATCTGTTAGTTGGAAATACCAAACTCTGTTTTCATATTTCACATCATCACAATACAACTGGCATATCTCATTCAATCGCATCCCAGTATATAAGGCAATCAACGGAATCCAATACCTTGGAGAGTTATAAATGTTTTTCCTTTTAGGATATGTTTTAGGATTAAAAATTGTTTTCAACTCATTCTTGGTAAATGTTTCAATTTTGATTCTCTCAAACCGCTGTGGCATATCAAAATCATCACTGAAATTATCTCTAATAATCCGGCGTTTTCTACAAAATGTTAGGAACTCTTTGAAAGTTTGAAGATACTTTTTTATCGTTGTTTTAGATATCTTCACCAAATCGTTTCCATTTTTCACTATCTCCGCAAGTTGTTCTCGCTTACAATGATTCTGCCAGCGTTTGGGAAGTTGATGTATCCAGTTGGAAATGTTGCTACAATCATCATAATTTATGGATTCAACATACTTCTTTTCCAATATTGTAAAGATAGTATCTAAACATACCTCATTCTCGTTTATAGAACTAGCATCAATATTGTTGTTCTTCTTAACTTGTGAAAAATCTTTGAATACCTTTCTCCAAGGTGTTTCGGTAGATGATTGTGCTGCCTTCTGTTTTTCTTCATCAAGTTGCTTCAAGCATCTTTTGATTCTTGGATTCATTGAATGATTCCAACCTTCATCATTCACTACTTCACTCGTTTTATCTTTAACATATTTATCCAATCCTTTGAGAGCAGTTCTCGTATTCTTTACCCATTCGGCAGGTTTGGAGTAATCTTTGATGATAGCAATGTTTTCTTCACTTAATCTGCCAATCATCTTTGCTGTTTGATAGTTGGTTGTTCTTTTATCCTTTATTTCTTCAAAATATTCTTTGATGTATAGTTCTACGCATTTCAATTCAGGCGTTTCGTTTGGAGCAGAACATTCCTGCTTTGCTTTTTCCAAATGGTGTGGAGAGTTAATCAACAGATTGTTGGTATCATAATCTCCGTTGGCAATATCATCATACTTGTTTTCAAAGGTGCTTTCAATCAATCGCAAGTGATGAATAACCAACTTATCAATATCTTTATCTTCCAACATCAACTCATTATTTTGAATCTTCATCTTTAATGCTCGTAGAAAGTTAATCTTACAATCAACTTTATAACTCTCTTTTCGCACTTTTTCCAGTGCTTCGTAATAGTTATGCGTGCTTAAAGAATACATAAACTCGTTTCTATGGGTTAAATCCCTTATTTCATTGGGGATTCTTGCCCTTATGTAATAGGTTGTATTTCGTTTAACGAGTCGGTTAAATCCGTTCATTTTTGATGCCTTGTGTTACAGGGTTGTGTAACACTTGCGATTTCATATCATTTTTGGGTATTTGAATAAAAAAATGTATCCTAACTTCAATAAGTTAGGATACTTGATGGTAGGGCCGGAGAGAATCGAACTCTCACTTCCGAAGAAACCAGATTTTGAGTCTGGCGCGTCTACCAATTCCGCCACAACCCCATCGGCACTAACTCTATTACTATAATAATTTTTATCAGTCAACACTTTTTTTGATTTTTTTGTAAAATTATATGCATTTTTACTTTTATTTTACGTAATTGTATGTTATATTTACCGCCAGTTGAAAAAATAGAGGGTAACGTGGAAAATTTAGAGCATCAGGCGTCAGTTTACTTTGGTAATAGGGAGTATACAAAAGCTCTTGAAATTTATCAGCTTCTTTTTCAGGGGAATCCTAAAAATGAGAGCTATGCCATTGCTTGCGGAATTTGCAGTGATTCTTTGGGTGACAAAGATAAAGCTACGCAATATTATATGGAGGCTCTCAAAATTAATCGTAAGTCTGAAGCTGCGTTGTTGAATCTTTCCACAACTTTTTATGAACTTAAAGATTTTGAAAAATGTGAGGACTATGCTCATAGGGTTTTAGATATTAATCCACAAAATGTTTCTGCTTGGCAAAATCTGGCCAATATTGCTTTCTGTGAAGAAAAATATGAAACGGCATTGGAATATTATCAGGAAATGTATAAACATAATCCGAACAGCTATATTGCGATGATTAATATTGCCAACACATACTACTATTTAGGTAAATATGTATTGGCTTTGGATTTTGCAAAAAAATCTTTACAACGCCATCCGTCCAGTGCTTCTGCTCATATTCTGGCGGCTAACTCACTCAATGCAATGGGAAAATATGAAAAAGCAATAGATATGTATACCAGAGCGTATGAACTTGATGAAAGCAATGTTGACCTGTTTAATTCTTTGAGTGAAACATATCACTACTTGAGCGATTGGGATAATTGTTTGCTGTTTGCGTGGAGATATATTAAAAACTCTTCAAAACCTCAGAGCGCTATGCAACTCAATTTCGGATATCTGCTGTATGAATGCTATTCCGAAAAAAGTAAAGAGTTAGCACAAAAGTATGCGGCAAAATGGTTGAAGTTTTTTCCAGATGATAAGATTGTCCGGCATATGGCCAATGCTTTGATTAATGGGGGGGCATTGCAGGAATCTGATAGTGAATTCATAAAAGAAACTTTTGATTCGTTTGCTCCTGAATTTGAAAAAACTTTGGCTGATTTGGAGTATCAGGCTCCGGAACTGATTAGGGATGCTTTGGAAAAAAATTTGAAAACGTCTATATTTACAAAATATCATATTCTTGATTTGGGGTGCGGGACCGGTTTATGCGGTGAAAAAATTAAAAAATTTGCCACAATGCGCGGTTTGATAGGCGTAGATTTATCCGAAAAAATGTTGGAAGTGGCCAGAGCTAAAAAAATTTATGCCGAATTGTTCTGCGATGATTTGTGCCACTATATGGAAAATAGTGAGTATTTCTTTCACGTAATAGTGGCTTCCGATGTGTTGACATATTTCGGTGATTTAACAAAAGCATTTGTCAGAGTCGCACGTTCACTTACTCCAGATGGGGTGTTTGTTTTCACTTTTTCGGAAAATGAAATAAACAAAGATGATTTTTATATGGCTCCGAGCGGACGTTTTGTTCATGCCCCTGCTTATGTGGAAAGAGTGTTAAAAAGTGTCGGATTAAAGGTTGTATCAAGCGAACGACATATATTGCGTAATGAAGCAGAAGTACCGGTATACGGATATGTTACAGTTGCGCGTAAACCTGATTTAACCCAGAAAAATGCTTCATGACATATAAAAAAGGACTCGTTTTATGAAAAAAATCTGGTTGCCGGTGATTGTTGGTTTATTGCTTTCATTTACGGCAAGCGCAAGAGGTTATAATGCACAAATAGCTTCTTATGCCATTAATGCTCCGGAAAGAGTTGCTAATAATAAGGTAGCACTGGCTCAGTATTTAACCAGACCATATCATAAAGATTATGATAAATTACAATCAATAGCTTATTGGATAGCTTCTCATATTGCGTATGACGGATATAAATACAGCGCCGGCAAATCCAGTGAAAAAGAAATGCAATATAAATACGATGTTTTGCAATATAGAACCGGAATTTGTGCAGATTATGCCAGATTATTCAGTGATCTTGCGCAAATAGCAAATATATCAGGTGTGGACTATGTAGAAGGCTACGTTTTGGAAAATCAACATAAAATTAAGCGTTTCTATAATGGAAGAGATGTAAGTAAACGAAATGGACACGCTTGGAACAGAGTAAATTTAGGTAATAAACGTAAGTTTTTTGTAGATACAACTTTTATGAGCGGAGCTCGTATTGGTGATAATGCAATAAAACCAGGCTCTTCTTTCAAGCATAAATACGATGTAA
>JAFUXW010000272.1 GCA_017477035.1 Alphaproteobacteria bacterium
CCATTACAAAAAGCACCTCTTTTGAGGTGTTTTTTTGCACATAAAGATATAATCGAACAACCGACCCACGTGGGGGTCGGGCCGGAGAAAAAAAATATCTCCGGTGGAGATATTTTTAACGACGGGCGGAGTTCGCTTTTGAGCCAGGAAAGTATTAACGACCACAGCGAAAAATTGCGAACAAGTGACCGATACGAGCCGAAGGCGATGTAAGAGCGAGTCTCCTAAGCGGCACCATTACAAAAAGCACCTCTTTTGAGGTGTTTTTTTGTTTTTCCGCTATTACCTCGTTAAAATATTTAAATTTGAAACTACTTTATAATGATTTAAGATATTCATAGTCTTTTATGCTTAAATCGTTATGCAGTGCAAATTCACCGGTTTCCATTGTGATATAAGCATCTTTTGCGGTATAGTCATTCAAAAAATGCTTCAGCGGATAGTTACCGGCACCGTAATGCAAATGTAAGTCTTGGGATTGATTTAAATCTCCGTCACACATATGATAAACAGTCGGTTTTAAATCAAACAAACTTTTGAGTTGAGTGTCTATATCTATGTTAAGTTGGGTTGCAGTGCAAACAGCGTGTGAAAAATCAAAACAAAATCCGCAACCTGTTTTATCCATAATATACTTTATTTCATCGGCACTGCTTCCGCTTAGGTCGTCACCATTATTATCATAATAAGGAAGATTTTCAACCACAATACGCTTATCATTAAATAACTTAAATTGACGCACCGTTTCATCAAGATATTCTTTTCCGTGACCATTGCCAGCATGTACCACAATACTTTTTGAATTAAACAAATCGGCAGCAAATCGGGTATATTCAAACATTTCTCTGTTTACTTTTTCCAAACTCTTATTGCCGGCATCAAAAACATACGAGGAGTGAACACAATGAATCCGCACCTCAACATCTTTCAATATTTTTTTCAGTTCATATAATTCTGCCTGCGGTCTGTCGGTTAATACCATCAGTTCAATAAACATATCTTCTTGTTGTTTAGCAAAGTCGGCACACTCTTTCACAAATTCCGGCGCATTTTGCAAATTTGAATTAAACAATTTAAATCCGAATTTTCTCATATTCATTCCTTTCAAAAAGCCCTCTGCAGCAGAGGGCTATATGTTTAAGCGACCATTTGTTTAACTTTGGCAATGGCTTCATCTATTTTTGTAATATCGGAACCGCCGGCCTGTGCCATATCCGGTCTTCCTCCACCACCTTGTCCGCCCAACACTCCGGCAGCTACACGCACCATATCTACTGCATTATTTTTAGCAGTTAAATCCTTACTAACTCCTACCACTACAGAAGCTTTGCCATCTTTATCTGAACACAATACGACAACTCCGGAACCGATTTTTTGCATAATATCATCGACAAAGGCTTTCAATTCTTTCGGATGTGCATCCGGCACCAATTTACCGACAAATTTGACTCCGTTTATGGTTTCCGTTTCGTTTTGAGATGCCCCTGCTCCGGCTGCCAAGCTCTTTTTCAAATTAAAAATTTCTGTTTCCATCTTCTTTCGTTCATCAAGCAAATTACATATGCGTGCTTGCAAATCATTTATATTGGTTTTCAAGCTGTCTGCCGCATCGTGTAATTTTTGTTCAACTTCACGAACATATTCATCGGCACCAATTCCGGTTACACATTCCAAACGACGAACTCCGGCAGCTACAGCCGATTCTGATAGAATATGGAAATAACCTATATTACCGGTAGAGCAGACATGTGTTCCACCGCATAACTCACGCGAAAATGGTGCTTTTTCATCTCCCATGGAAACAACTCGCACATCATCACCATATTTTTCATCAAACAAAGCCATAGCTCCGAGCTTGACAGCTTCATCTTTATTCATAATTACCGTGCAAACCGGCAAATCTTTGCGAATTTGCTCATTTACGATATCTTCAACCTGTTTTATCTGCTCTGCCGTGATTTGCTTAGGATGAGAAATATCAAAACGCATTCTTCCGGCTTCCACCATAGAACCTTTTTGCGCCACATGATCACCAAGCACCATTTTCAAAGCCTTATGTGCTAAATGAGTAACCGAGTGGTTGGCACAAATACGAGCGCGATTTTTTGCATCAACTTCAAAACACGCAAAGTCTCCAACCTTTACTACACCGCTTTTCAATTTACATATATGCACAAAAATATCATTCAGTTTGCGCTTACAGTCAATAACTTCTGCGGTAAAGTTTTGAGAAGTAATTGTTCCGACATCTCCAACCTGACCACCACATTCTCCATAAAACGGGGTCTGATTGGCAACCAATTCAAATGTTCCGTAAGTAACTTCATTTACTTCATGGTCATTCTGCACTAAAGCTTTAATTTCGGCATCAGCCTTCAAGGTATTATATCCCAAAAATTCGCTTGCCCCTAATTTATCTTGCACGCCATACCAAATTTTTTCTATGCCTTCGTCACCGGAACCGGCCCAATTTTTGCGTGCTTCAGCCTTTTGTTTAGCCATACACTCATTAAAGCCATCAACATCTACTTCAATATTTTTACTTTTCAAAGCATCTTGCGTCAAATCCAAAGGAAAACCATAGGTATCATATAACTTAAATGCCGTTTCACCTGAAAGTTTACTTCCGCTTGCTAATTTAGAAACTTCATCATCAAGTAATTTCATACCTTTATCCAAGGTTCTACCAAAGCGCTCTTCTTCAATGGCAATAGTTTCTTTTATCAGATTTTCACGAGTATACAACTCCGGATAAGCAGCACCCATTTCTTGTTGCAATGCCGGCAACAACTTATAAATCATAGGTTCTTTTATACCAAGTAAATAAGCATGACGCATTGCACGGCGCATAATGCGACGCAAAACATATCCCCTTCCCTCGTTAGAAGGCAACACTCCATCGGCGATCAGGAAGCTGATGGAACGCAAGTGATCTGCAATAACATTATGAGAAGCTTGCAACGGTCCTTTCGGATCGGTATTTGCCATATCAGCAATAGCTTTGATTATATGTTGAAACATATCAGTATCAAAATTAGAATGAACTCCCTGTAAAATTGCCGCAATTCGTTCCAATCCCATACCTGTATCAATAGACGGACGTTTCAAATTAATTCTAGAACCATCTGGCAAATCTTCAAATTGATCAAATACCAAATTCCAAATTTCAATAAACCGGTCTCCGTCTTCCTCTGGTGTCCCCGGTAAACCGCCCCAAACTTCCGGACCATGATCATAAAAAATTTCCGAGCATGGACCGCAAGGACCGGTATCTCCCATTTGCCAAAAGTTATCTTTGGTAGCAATGCGGATAATTCTGTCTTCCGGCAGACCGGAAACTTTTTTCCAAATATCGTGAGCTTCATCATCATTATGGTAAATGGTAACCGCCAGTTTTTCCTTCGGCAAACAGAACTCTTTAGTCAAAAGTTCCCATGCATATGGAATTGCGTAATCTTTAAAATAATCTCCGAATGAAAAATTTCCCAACATTTCAAAAAACGTATGATGTCTAACATCGTAGCCCACACTATCCAAATCATTATGCTTACCACCGGCACGGACGCTTTTTTGCGCAGTTGTCGCTCTGGTATATTCGCGAGTTTCATTACCTGCCAAAATATTTTTAAATTGCACCATTCCCGAATTTGTGAACATTAGAGTCGGATCATTATCCGGCACCAAAGAAGATGACGGAACAATTTTATGGTCATTCTTGGCAAAATAATCCAAAAAAGTTTTACGAATATCATTTACACTAACTGTCATTTTATACCCTCAAATCTGTCATTTTAAAAATCATTAGCAACAAGTTAACGCATATTTAACTCTTTGTCCACAACAATTTCATTTAAGCACTTGTATTTTTATTTGTTCGTATATTTTATAAAAACAGCGCTTAATCCATAAACCGGAAAAGCGCTGTAACATTTCACCACAGAGCAAGCTATTAAAGCTTGTGCAGAGGTATGATAAAAACCACATTGCGTCTGTCATTCATCAAATTGATTGAACGTTGCGTCCAAAACTTTTCATCAATATCCCCCAAAAGCAAACAATCCCCTCGTCCGATTGAAAGTAAACTGTTATTTACGATGTCCTGGTTATCAATAAGCAGGCGTATAAGCTTTTTACTAGGAAGATTATGCCTGAGTTGCTTGCCGTATTTTTTAGCCTCTTCAAGAGATACGGGGGTAGTCAGAATAGATGCAATATCAACATAATAATCATTGTTCAGTACAATGCCGATTTCTTGTCCGGCAGTGCTAAAAGGCTGACAGCGCTTATCCCTCATTATAAAATGACCGGGTTTAAATTTCGCTCGTCTTTGTAATTTTGTTCTCATCATAATATGTTGTTTAATTAATAATTCAAAATTTTCCTGCTTTCATATAACGGATTATATAACTTGTCAACTGTCAAATTTATATGCTTGAAAATTTTATAAGCATAACTACATATCGTCTAAAGGAGAATAAAAATGTTTGAAAAACCGCTTTATAATTTTTTATATAGTCTGATTTTAGTATTGATTACAGCATTTATATGCAGTTATTTCAATCGTATCGGAATGCAGAATTTTTATTCTGAAATAAATTTGTCATCTTTAACACCTCCAAACATAGTATTTCCGATAGTATGGACTATATTGTATGCGACATTGGTGATTGCATTTGATATGGTGCTTAATCACGCTGATAAACTAAAAATCAGACCGGCTGCACAAGTATTTACATTGAATATGTTTCTGCAGGCACTATGGACTTATGTATTTTTTTATAATGCCTATTTTCTAGTCGGATTTGCAGTCTTGGTTGTATTGGACTTTGTAACTTTCGCAATGATAAAAATATTTTACAATATTAACAAAAAAGCAGGTTTACTTTTGCTTCCTTATATGATTTGGCTGTTATTTGCCACTTACCTTAACTGGGCAGTGACAAACTTAAACGGTGCTACGTTTAATTAGATTTTTGCAAACACTATTAGCTACAGATTGACCGCAAACAGTTTTGTGGATTGGTTTTTAGCTAATAAAACTGATATTCAAATACCGTATGTTGAGCAAAATCAAAAGAACAAATTAAGACAGTTGGCACAGCAAAATAATCGTGAATTTAAAAAGCTTTTGAATGCTAAAGTTACAACGTTAGCAAGCTATAGGGCATAGTCAGAGGTTTCTCTTGTGGCTAAAGTGGGAACGTAAATTTCTAATTTTAGCTGAAAGGAAAATACAATGGCAGAATTTACAAGAGAACTTATGTACGGCAAGCGTCCGATACGCCGTACTAATCCCAAATCTGGACAAAGTGAGTGGTATTATTTGGATCCTCGTGGAACTGACAGATTTGCCGATATGAAGGAAATTGATGTGGAAAGCGAGAATTCGCCAAATCCGTATGCCAACGAAATACAGAACTATCTGTATAAAAATGATGAGTATAATTATAAACAACTTTATGGTAATACGCCGCCACCGGTGCAAACACAAAGCAATAACGTAACAAATAACTATTTGGTACCCAAAGAAGTTTATACAGATCCTAATTGGGGACAGCAAACTGCCGCTAAATTAGACGAATATATGCAAAACTATAATTCTTATCCGGGAGTTACACATACAGGAGTAGCCGCTCCATTTCATGATATGTGGAGAAATTATAAAACTATGACAGATGAACAAAAATGGACAGGTGGAGATAATTTCTTTCATTGTAAGGCAAATTATGAAGCCGCTAAACGTGGTCCATGGGGAGAAATAGTAGGAAAAACAGTGAGTGCTGGAAGAGAAATACTTGGACAACTGACAGGAGATCAATTATCCGATTTGCGAAAAGATTGGCATGCCAATCGTATGGGATGGCGAGGTGCTAAAAAAGGTTTATCCTTGCAACAATCTTGTCCTACAAATCCTAAGGCATATGTAAATCCGGATGATTATGATGATATCTTCTGATTTTATTTGACTTTTGTATGTTGATGCTTATTATCTTAAGTGTCAACATACAAGGTTTTTAAATGCAGGTTAATATCAAAAAAATATTTCATTGGGGACTGGGATGCGTAAAACGAGGAATAATCCTATTAATTCCAATGCTTTTTGTTTTTGCATTATTATTTGATGTTCTGACTATGGCTGACAATAATTACCCTGGTAATACATCTGTTTTTATATTTGGCGTATTTGGTGTATTGTTTTATATATCCTGTTTATATTGCATTTTAGTACCGCTAAATAAATGGAATAAATTACTGTTTGTCATTTCATTTTGTTTATTTGTATTAATGTTTAAACTTAATCCGGATATTCAAAAAATATTTCAGCATTCTAAATGCATTGAGGTATCCAGTGTACCTTGTCCTGACGGCATAGTTCTTGGTGGCGGTTAATATTATGATACACTTTCTCTATTTGCTGGTATTAATATTTTCAATTGGCTCTATTTTACTTAATTTTCGTATCTGTCGATATTTTCATCAAAAAATGCAAATGTCGCAAGAAAACAAAGCACAGTTAAGAAAATTCGATGTTATTTCGAAAATATTCGGGATATTACCAGCGGTTATGTTGTTACCATTTTCGTTTTGGTTAAATGATATTTGGCTTGTATCTCTTGTTTTAGGTATTGCTTCTTTTTGCGGACTTTTAAGCTACTATGATTACAAAATTTCCGCACAGATTCCGCAATATATTGCTTGGTGGAAGAGTATATCAAAATTTGATAAGTTAATTTTGATATTAATAATGGTAATATCAGTGTGCGCATATTATTATAATACTTCACTTCGTAGCATATTTTATTTGATGTGTTTTAATGTATTCTTTGTTTATGTTTTCTTATTAAAGAAAATGAAAGAACAACAAAAGATATCTTATTTATTTTCTAATAAACATGTAAAATTGCTTGAAATCCTTGTCAGTAATTTGTTTTATTATTTATGTTGGGTTATAATAGAAATTTATTTTATAAGTATGAGTATAAATATAATTTCTTTATATTTTGACCCTTATGATACAGATGGTTGCATGGATACCGGAATATGTAAAGAAGGTTTTACCTTTAATGATTGTGGAGATGGTAAGCCTTGCATAATAACGAAGGAAAGTTGCCTTAAAAACAATAATATTTGGCTTGAAGATATTCATAGTTGCGATACCAGACACACTGCTCATTAAATATCAATGATTAATTTAAAGGTATCCGGTTTCGCCTTTGGTATAGAAGAAGTTAAAAATATGCTGAATAAAGAAAAAGAACTATAAAATTTAAGATATAAAAATTAATATAATATATTCCTAAATTCAATTTTATGGTTTAACTCTTTGGCTGTAGCCTTTATAACAGAAATAGCATTATTGCGTTATTGAAATGATTTTTTAAATTATCATTCACAATTAGTCTAAGCTGACTAACTCATATTCACGTGAACCCAAACCCAAAGCTTCTGCGTAAGGTAAAATATGTCTGCCATTTTGACGTTCAACACGAGCAATAAAGTGATCGCGTCCCTTATCGGTCGAGCTCCAAATCTTATCAATACAAGCCTGGTCAACTGCAACCGGATCAGTTGATGCCAAAATTCCGATATCTGCCATGCACGGATCTTCCGGATGTGAATCACAATCGCAGTCAACAGAAAGATTATTCATAACATCTATATACAAAATGTTGCCATTCATGTAATCTGCAACGGCTTTTGCAGCCTCTGCCATAGATTCCAAAAAAGCATTTTGTTCGGCAATTTTCCCCCATAATTCATCAACATTGCGAGATGCTCCGGCCGTATGAATGTATGCTTTTCCGCTAGATGAAGCAACACCGATTGACTGGTTTTTAAGCACGCCTCCAAAGCCCCCCATGGCATGACCTTTAAAATGCGCCAAATTCAAAATCGAATCATAATTTTTGAGGTGCGAACCGACAATATCGCATTTCAAGTGTTTACCTTTTGCCACCGGAATATCGAAATCACCTTCTGCATCCATAATATCAACCTTGGCAATTTTGGTAAATCCGTGTTCTTCAATGGTTTTCAAATGTTCTTCCAAAGTGTTGCGACGGCCGGCATAAGCTGTGTTGCACTCAATAATGGTTCCTTTCAACTCATTAACCAACTTGCCGATAAGTTCCGGTTTCAGATAGTTGTGTCCTCCCGGTTCACCGGTAGAAATTTTTATACCGATATTACCGGTTAGTTCTCTGCCCGGTGCCTTATAAATTTTAATCAGACTGTCAGGCGTAATTTCTTTTGTAAAATAAACAATAGGTTTTACCATACTTTTTTCCTTAAAATTTGTTGCGGATACATTTTTACGAAAGATACTTAAAATAAAAGCACTTGTAAATAATTTCAAAAAATCTCTTCTATACATTTTTCCTATTGATAAGCTTTGTGCTTTTTAAGTTAATAGACTTTATTAAGTCAAATAAAAATGCTATATTTTTGCATTTTTTGATTGACTTTACACACTTTTCATAAGTATATAATGCATAAAATTATCAAGAGGTTAATTTATGAAAAATAAATTGTTAATCTACAGCAGATTTTTTGTTGCTCTGATCGTTTTAGTATTATGCACACTAGCATTTTGGGGCAATTTTTATCCTTTAAAAATAGCGGAAAATTATTATAAAAGAAAATGATGAGTTTCCAGTAATTCGCTTTGATGAGTGTATAGGTTGCGGCGCGTGCGCTAATATATGTCCGGTTAAAGCTATTCGGATTGAACCGATAGAAAAACAAATAATTTTAGACTAAGGAGAATAATATGTCTTTGGGTATGACCGAAATAATTTTAATTTTAATTGTTGTTTTAGTCCTTTTCGGGGGTAAAAAAATACCGGAATTGGCTCGCGGTTTAGGTAAAGCTCAAGCCGAATACAAAAAAGCTAAAGAAGCAATAGAAAACGAAGTTAGCGAATTTAAGGCAGAAGTTGAAAAAGCTTCAAAAGAAGAAACGCAAACAAAAAAGAAGGCACCGGCTAAAAAAAATACGAAAAAAAGCTCAAAAACTGCCGCCGCCCAAAAGACTAAAAAATAATGCCGCAAAAAAGAGAAGAAACCATTATTGACCATTTGGAAGCATTGCGTTCAATGCTGATTAAATGTCTGTCGGCTCTGGCTATCGGATTATTGCCGTTGTTTTTCGTCACTCCTTATTTTATGAACTTGCTGATAAAAATAATGATGGGAAATAATTCGCTGACTTTGAACTTTTTTGCTCCGATGGAAATATTTATTCTGCAAATCAAGATGGCGCTAGTACTTGATGTTGTCGTTTGTTTTCCGTATATTGCCAAACAAGTATGGCAATTTGTGCTTCCGGCGCTATATGATAACGAACGTAATTTTATCAAGTCCATAACCATGATATCAGGAAGTTTGTTTACCATCGGTATTTTATTCTGCCTGTTTTTCATTTTACCTTTGGTAATACGTTTTGGTTTAAGTTTTGCAACCGATAACCTTCAACCAATGTTCGGTATCGGGAATATAATATCACTGGCATTGTGGCTATCGCTGGTTTTCGGTATAATGTTTCAATTTCCGCTGATAACCTATGCGTTGATACGTTCTGACATAGTATCTTATGAAACAATAAAATCAAAACGTTCTTATGTATTTGTCGGTATTCTGATTATGTCAGGCTTGCTTACGCCACCGGATATTGTGAGCCAACTTATGCTGACTTTGCCTACATACGGACTGTTTGAAATAGGTTTATTCTTTGGAAAAAAATCAAAAAATATTTGACTCAAATTCGAATATATCTATTTTAAGGACAAATACGGTAAAATAGGTAGCAATGGCGGGAATAATTGTCAAACCTATAAAGAAATATATTATTTTTTTTGTTCTTTCCATTTTATAGCTCTGAGATTGATAATAATATTTAAACTGGAGAAAGGCAATATAAATATCACCTTTCTCTATTACATTTTTAATATTTACCTGTTTTTCGGTATTCTCTTACTGCTTTTTGCGCAACTCCCTCACATTGAGATCTATCCATACACCCTTTTACCGACGGAAACGGCAGAATGTCGCGTGCTTTAACAACCTTGCTTATGTTGCAAAACGGCTATAATTATATGCCTTATGCTTCAATGGAATCAATTATTGAGGCCAGCAAGGACGCATATTACAGGGCTTTGCGCGCTACGCAAAAGACAATTTGGAGCGATAAGGTTAATTATGAGCCGTGGCTGACATTTTTTATTACCTCGCTTGCCAAGCAAAAGCGCCATTTAGAAGATAAAATTGCCTTTGCCGTTAAAACTGACGCAACCCGAATTACTAAGGGCGAGCAAGCCGTTTTAGACCTTTTTGAAGATAAAACAAATTGGTCGGTGGCAGAAATGGCAGAGGCTTTAAGCAAAAACAGCGAGACCGTCAAAAAGACCGTGCAAAATTTAGTAAAGAAAAATATGCTTGAAAAACAAGGTTCTACCAAAGGCGCATATTATGTTTTGAAGGAATAAAACCTATCGATTTGTTTTTTTCTGGCTCTATGTCTTATTGCATGGAGCTTTTTTACGTTAAGAATGCTTCTTTATTTTAGAAACCAAGTTTTAAGAAATTATGATTTATAGTCACCATATCAAATGTAAACCAATGAGAGAACTATGAGTAGTATTGAAGAGCAGATTGAAGATATTGCTAAAAAGCAATTAGATGGAATAAATGTAAAATATTTTACGAAAACAGAAAGCATAAATTCTGAAATTGATGAAGCACTCAAAAAGTCTCCATCCAAGAGTGGTGGTGATGGAAGTAATTATCCGGATATTAAGCTGTTTTTACAAACAAGCAAAGGGCGTAAGATTCCTGTAATGATTGAAGTTAAGGGAACCAAAGGAAACCTTGTAAAATATAATGATTTGCATGAAATCGATATCTCAAAAAAAGACGGAACACCAAATTATACTAATATTGCAAAATATGCCGTTAATGGTGCCGTGCATTACGCAAATGCTATTATTGATTACACAGAGAGCTATCAAGAAGTAATAGCTATAGGCATGAATGGATATAAAGATGTAACGAAAGATACGATTACCGAATTTGGTATATATTACGTTTCAAAAGATAACTTTTCTATTCCAAAAGAAATTGGAAAATACAGTGATTTAAGTTTTTTAAGCAGGAATAATTTGAATGAGCTAATCGAAAAAATAGATTCTTTAAATCTTAATGAGGAAGAAATCGAAAAGAGAACTTCTGAACTTGAAAATAAAATTGAAAAAAATCTTAAAACGCTTAATCAAGAAATGAGAGATGTTCATAGTATTTCAGAAGACTATCGTGTTAAACTAATTTCTGGTCTTATAATGGCAGGATTAGGAATTGAAAAGAACGGAGAATGTGTAGTATCACCTTTAG
>JAFUXW010000273.1 GCA_017477035.1 Alphaproteobacteria bacterium
TAAATGTTTTATTCAAAAACTGGAAGACAGTGATATGGATAAAGGCATTTCAGGACTACTGTTGGCGTATTATAATGAGGGTAAAGTGGCAGATGCTTTACAAGAAACCCAAACATATCTCAAAAAGGAAGAACAAGAACCGGAAGTTGATAGCGAAACGCCCGCAGAAAATTCATATACAAACCAGGTTTCCATAAGCGGAGGAGATGAAGTAACCGGTGATAAAGAAACTTATGTTACCGGTAGAGATGATTCTGAAATGATGCAAAGAGATAATGCAAATGCTTCCGATGTATTGCCAAGCGCACGTTCCGTGCAGGCTAAAGTAAAAACCACTCGCGACGATCAGGAAGTAGATGAAAATTTAAAGGATCTGAAAAAAGCAGAAAGTTTGGCTGATGAAACTCGTAAAGGGCATTTGATGAACTGGATATGGGGAGCTACAATGGCAAATATTATATCTGCAGATTTGGACAGCGTATCTCCAAAATTTGGAACTCGTAAGAATAAATTTCCATTATGGAATGACCAAAAGGAGTTTTATGATCAATATATAGATGGTAAATATGATAATATTGCTCAGTATATGAAAAGAGCCTCTATGCTTGATGGTATAATAAGCGCTGCAGATGCTATAAATGATCTTTATAATTATCCGGCAATAGTTAAAGAAATAACAGATGCATTGGGTAATGTGGTAAATACTGTAACAGTTACCAGTGATGAGCAAAAAGGAGTTATCTCTAAGGCAATTTCTACCGTATATAGTAGTGTATTTACCAGCGTAAAAGACAATGCTAAAAAAGATATAGAGGCAATTATAACAGCTGAAACTCAATCTCTTGAAAACTTGAAGGCTCAGCACAAAGAAAAAATGGCAAAGTTATTGCAGGAAAAAGAACAGCTTCAAGAACGTTTAGGAAAAACAAACAGAGATTTGGATGCAGCTAATCAAGCCTTTAATAATGCCGGCAGAAAAATATCGTCTTCTGTGAATACTGACAGAACGGTAAAAGAAAATGAAGAATCTAATAAAATCTTGCAAAGTAAATATAAAAATAAAATTGATTTATCAGAATCTCCGGCAAATAAAAAATTTGCTGAAATGAAGGATGAGAGTCTAAAAGCAAGGAAAAGTGCTGAAGATGAATTAAAAATAAAAGAGAAAGAAGCGCAAACTTTGGAGAAAAACTCGGAAGTGCTTGCTAAATTATTGAAAGCAAAAAAAGAAGAAATCGAAAAAGAAAAACGTAGTTTTGTTAAAGAATACAGTAAAGCGGAAGAAAATGCAAAGGCAAGTTTTACAGATAAAGTAGAAGCCTATCTGGCGCAAGGAAGTGTGTTGGATGATGCTAAAGTTACATCAATCATAGCAGCTGCTATAAATACGGCCGCGGAAGAACTTTCAAAGGAATTATCAGGTAGATATGGGGCTGAAATTTCAATTGAATTGCCAACTATTGCAGCCAGCGGTGCCGGCAAGATGATAGCCTGTTTGCGTGATAAAGCGGCACAAATTGCAGTTAATACCAAAGAAAGAGAAATGCAATCATTAAAAGATAATGGTCACATATATTATAATGAATTTGCTCCTGAAGTTACACAAAAACACGTGGCTATGATTGGAAAAATGGAGAGCATAAGTGATTGTGCGGTGGAAGGTATACCTTCTGAACCGATTGCTAAAAAAGTCTTTGGAGAGATGTGCAGTTCTGTTAATTGCACTGTTCCTGATTTAAGCAAAGATGAAAATGGCTTGATTAATTATTTCGTAGGAGGTGTTGGCATAATAGATGATATGAAAGCACCTACACCGCCTGTAGCATTTTCATCTGCACCAATGCGCGAAGTTTTCCATTTTGATATTGCTGATTATGAAAGTATTGAGAAATATTATGAAGAAGATAACATGGAAAATCCGAGCAGTTCAGATATTACCATAACAGCTGAAGGATTTTTGAAATTAGGCGAAGATATGCAGACAACTCAAAATGAAGCACAGCAAAATTTGTCGAATAAAGAAAATGTTGCCGGAACATTTCCTGAAATCTGGAAGTATATTCTAAGACGTCATACTTATGGTCAGAAACAATTTAATTTGACCAGATTACTTGGAAGTAAGGAAGTTGGCGATGATGTTCGCGGTAATCCGGATAAAAGTTATTTACGTTCCGGTAGTTTTCCATGCTATATAGATGATAATGTCATAGATACTTCTGCTGTAGTCAAATTGTCGGGTTTCAGGCTTATATTGAGTGATTTCGGATACACTATAAATAATACTCCGGATAAGAATATATATTCTAAAGTTCCGTGCAAAGGAATGTTAATTAAAAACGGAAAAGTCTTTGACTTTGTTGCGGACGGCAGCCCTCCTCATGGTAATCCGGTAAACAACGGGAGAAATATCAGCGAAAGTAGTGAGTTGGGAAATATTTTGGGATATGTTCCGGATGCCAATAGCAATATCGTAAGACAATTATTCGGTATTGGCATTCCGGCGGATATGAGTAAAGCTCCACGGAAATTGACCTTTAATTCAACGCTTCAAAGAGCTGTGAATATTATATCAGAAACAGAAGAATTGGGTGAAGATAAAAGTAAAGATGCCGTATTCTATATGGCAAATCGCACTTTGCTTGATCGTAACCAATTCGGAGATTATTTAAATCAGGTTGAACAAGAAGCCATAGCAAGGGAATCCTTAATGAAAATTCAAAATCAAATAGATGAGATAAGGGAGAATCTCAGAGATGCGTTTTATGGAACCGGTATCATTATCTCGGATGAATTTGATTTATTAAATAATGATGATTATAAAGAAGCTGCAGATGCTCTGGATGAACAAAAAGAAATATATCTTAACAGAGCTGAGACTGAGATTAAAAAAGTTAAAGGTATTTCAGATACGACTAAAAACAAAACAGAAACGTTGTTAAAGACAATTGCTGTTTTACGTGCAGACAGTAATGAAATCATACATCTGAATGGTGGAGAAGATATAAATCAGGTTAAATCGAAAATAGCTAATCAAAGCGCGGATAATGCTGTAATTGATGAATATGAGAAGATGGGAGATGAGGCACATCAGCGTCGTTTGAGAGATTTACAACCTCCTTTCTGTGAAGTGCATCCTTATAAATAAATGGTGATAAATTGGTTGAATTAGGTAAAATAGAAGTAAAAAAGAAACTTATATCAGGAAAAGCCCCTTCTTTTAACAGAAGTGAGCCAGGGGTAGAATTTCTATCAGAGCTGAGTGATGCTGATAAGTCATCAAAAGAAATTTACTTTCGCTGGCTTTCGCGCTTGGTGATGCTGTGTTGCGTTGTATCATTAAGCTTTTTTCTTTGTTCATCTTTGGTGATATTCAGATTAGCTCCGGAAATTATTGTTGAACCTCTTCTACTGATAAAACAAAGTGATTCTGATAGCATGGTTCGCTATGAGCCAATAAATACTAAAATGCCGTCAATTCGCCAATTTACGGAAATGTTTATTAAACAGTATGTAATAATGCGTAACACCGTAATTAACGATGAGCAGGAAATGAAGACTCGTTGGGGTCCCGGTGGAATTGTTAATTATTTGTCTGCGCCGGATGTTTATGCCAATTTTGTGGGAATGAACGCAGAATCTGTAGATAAAATGTTTGATGACGGATATTCCAGTGAGGTTCATATTGATGAAATGGAAAAGGAAGAAACGAGTCCGGCATGGTCTGTGATATTTACAGTGTATAACTTATCGAAAGACAGAAATAAAAATGGTTCATTAACACTTAAAACACAGCGTTATAAAGCTTCAATAACGCCTAAATTTATTCCCGAGCGGAGGATGTTCAGAGCACGTTTAATTAATCCTCTCGGTTTCACGGTTATTAAATATAATCAGAGTGAAATAAGAGAATAATTTGTTTAATTTATTTTAATCTTTTTACTTTATTATACTACCCAAAGGAGTGTCATTACGATGCGTAATAGCACGTAAAGTCAAGGAAATTCCTTTGTTGCAGTGGATTCTGTACGGTTAAACAAAAAACGGAAAGAAATGAAAAATGTATAAAAAAATTTTGATTTTTGTTGCTTTTTTGATTTTATCGGCTTGCAGTTTGTTTGGTTCGTATTATGAGCCTGAAGCGGTAGGTATCGGTAAAGATATAAACGAGTTAAAGTTATCACCTTGTGCTTGCATGCAGCTCGAGGTAATAAAAAATGTTCCGGATTGGTTTTGGGAAACAATTTAATTTAGGAAAAAACAATGGCGGATCAGCTCGGTATAAACAGCACACAACAACGTCTTATAGGTTCGGAACAAACGAGAAGCGCTATGGCGCAACGTTCTGTAGCTAATCAACGCTTGAATCACAGTGAAGATTCATTCGTGGTAAATGCCAGTGAAAAAAGGTATTTGTGGACGGCACGTGCATTTGCTGTTGTCACTGCCATAAGTATTTGCTGTAACTTACTTCTATTGTTGACAGTGGCAAATATATTACCGCTATATCGCGTTGAGCCGTATTTACTGACTTTATCAAATAAAGAAGAGCAGGTATACAGGATTATTCCGTATAGCAAAGATATGGAATCGCAGAAATCCATAACAGAAACCTTTGTAAGGCAGTATGTGCTACTGCGCACAACGTTGTTACCGGATATTGAAGAAATGCAATCACGTTGGCAAAACGGCGGGGATTTACAGGAAATGTCTTCTCCGATAGTGTATCAAGAGTTTTTAAAGGTTACCGGTAATAAATTTATGCAAAGAATGAAACAAGACGGTTTAACCAGTAACGTAAAAATTATTACGGTAAATGAGATTGAAGATGCCTTGTGGCAAGTAGTATACAGTGTTGATTATTATTTACCTTCTTCGTATACCCCTAAAACCATTAAATACAGAGCTACAATGAAGATACAATATGTACCTCGGCGTGTTCAATATAAAGAAAGGTTAAAAAATCCGGTAGGATTTAAGGTTATACAATATGGTGCTAAACAAATTAAAGATTAGTATTGAGGAATTTGCAATGAAAGTAAATTTGAAAAATTTGGTGATTTTCCTGACCGGTATGTTCATATCGGCTCAGGCATCTGCACAATTGGTAGGAGATACCAATAGTATGGATCAGGCAGCAGATCAGTCACAAGGTAATTACCAGGCTATGAATATGAGTTATGCCGGCTTTAATTCTCTTGGCATGATTCAAAGTGCCTGGCAGGATCCGTTGCAAAATTTGGGCGAGGGACAGAGCAAACCTGCATATTCCAAATATTACTGGTCTCCTGATTTGGTTTTACCGATGCGTTTAAGAGAAGGTATGATTACTTTAGTGAACTTTCCGGAGTGGGAGTTATTGGAAAATTTGTATATAGGAGATCCTAATGCGTTTGAAGGTCATATGACAACTTCAAATACTCTAATGCTTTATCCGAAACCGGGGGCTGCTGTGGGGGTAGATACAAATATGGTAGTATTTGGCCGCTCTGGTAATAAGTATGTGTTTTATCTTAGAAGTGAAGGTGTTAACACTGAAAGATTGACGAACTCAATTATTGATATTGATGTTGTTGGTGATACTGACGCATCGGGAGGTTCTCCCAGGGGTGGCTCGGGGATTTTAGGTAAAGGCGGAGTATCATCTCATATAAATGCTAATAAATACGGAGCAGGGAGTCCTAAATCTGTGGATTCAACATTTACAAGACGTTTTTTGAAAGAAGACTGGTTAAAAAGTATTCCGCTTGACCCTACAAAATTCAAATTTGATATTGAGATATACGTTCCGAATCCTGACGATGTCATAATTGCGCCGGAGAGGGTATGGCATGATGATATATTCACTTATATTGATTTGGGAGAAAAGGCTCTCAATATGGTACAGCGCCCGATAGTTACGTTAATAGTAGAACGTTCAGAAACTCCAATAGGTTTCAGAACAAAAGGTCCGAATAATCGTCTGATTATTGTTGAAGGCGTCGGTGATATGGTTATGCGTAGCGGTAAACGTATGGTGTGTCTCAAAATGCGCCGTTCTGATGAAGATGGTTTACAATATGTTACTTACGCCGATACATCCAATGAATGGGATATTGGACCGAAAATACCTGGTGCAAACGGAGGTACCGGTTCAGCATCTTCCTCTGGAACCGGTAAAAATAAAGATAATATGAACGGTGTATATGGTTCGGGGAAAGATGGCGTCGGACAAACTTCAGGTTCTTCATCTGAAGAAGTGTTGAAGTTTAATCCGGATGGCACTATATCACGTCCGGGATTTGGCGGAGTGTACGTTCCTAATGGCGTTCCTGGCGGTGGATTAGGTGATATTGATTGCAGCAATATGTATCGAATTGATCCTAAAAACAGCGGTAGCATAGCTAATCCTTACCCGCAGTACAAGTATGGTAGTGGTTTTAATGGTCAAAATGGAGAAAGTTTATCAATTGAACTTGGAACGGACAGTAACGTGGGTAATTTGGAATCGTTATGGAAAGATTTATCAGGTCGTTATGGTAATGTTTTAGGAGGATATGAGCCGTTTTATTCGGTAGATGCTCCGGCAGATGGTCAGGGTAAAGAATTATTCCATTTGCGAGTCGGACCGGTTAAAAACTTGGAAACCGGAGATTCTGTATGCAGTCAGCTTGGGCGCAGTGGTGTATTTTGTAGTGTAGTAAGGGTGCAATAAAAGCAGATGAGTAGGGAACCGTTAACACATTCGGACAGATATGTTCGCAAAACAAATCGAATAATATTGATTATCGGATTTATTGCACTGTGCGTATTTCTGTTCGGATTATTGTTATTGGGTTCCGAGCCGGAAGAGGAACAACCGCATTATGAAATAGAGCGCTCCATAGAAGATGAATCAAATTTTGGAACAACATCGGAAATAAATAATGAAGCAGAAGTTGTTTTTGATAATATAGACACTACTGAAAGTCCGATTACATTGACCCCTAATCCTATTAATATAGGTCAAGTTGTTTTAGGTAATGAAGCCAGCAATGTGTTGACAATAGGCACTAACGGCAAACGTTCGATTAAAATAATTTCGGTTGAACTAGAAGATGCTCCTTTTGAAGGATTTACATTCGGTACTAATTGCGAAGATAAAGTTTTAATGGGAAATATAACCTGTAATGTAACTATGAAATGGACTCCAAGCATTGCCGAAAATGTTCAGAATAATTTTAAAA
>JAFUXW010000274.1 GCA_017477035.1 Alphaproteobacteria bacterium
ATAAACCCAACATTTCTTTTCTATCTGTACCATTATAATAACCTATGCGGAATTTCAATAATTCTGATTTTAACTGATATTTTGATCCTTTTGTACTTTTATCATAAAGTGTCAGCCCAACACCTAAAAATTTGATTTTGTGGGCACTATCCATATTTTTATCGTAAAAAGTTCCAGGATATTTAGCCATATAAGCGGCTAAATAATTTATAGTTTCCTGATCTTGTTGTTTTATCTCTGCGACAATATCTTGCAATTTGGTATTATCATCTATTTTGCTTATTAGTGAGTCTTTGAATTTTTCAGCTCTAACGCTCGGAGCTATAGGCCCAGCAGGTTCTGTCCTTTCCGGTATAATTTCCCAATAGCCGGAACTTATTTCTTCTGCAACTAACCTGTTAATATAAGAATCCGTAGGTGCTGGTGCTTTGTCATGGCGTTTAGAGCATTCTCTGCTGTATATCATATTCTCCAACTCGCGTCTAGTTATTTTATGCTTTTCTGCCATTTTATCCTCCATTTATTTATATTGAAAATAATATCTATCTGCCATAGCCATCGTTACTGTTAGGCACATAACCTTTCTTTTCATCTGTAAATTCAATCATCCGGCGAAAATTATAATCAACATACTGATTTTGAAAAACTGCTTCTTTTCCGGCATTGTAGCATGGTACCCAACCACCGGTTTTATCCGTTTTAACTCTATCCATCATTTGCGGATCGGTCGTCAAAATAATGAAATCCGACTTTCCGTCATAAATTGTCATAGCGCCGCCGTTATAAGAGCTGCAACTTTTTCCGTCTTTCGAATAACCTAAATGTTCCAAATCAATTTGTCCATGCTTACCGAGTTTCTTTTCCCAGCTATCCCAAAATTGATATTTTTCGCCATCTGATAAAACAATATAATTTTTACCTTCTTCAAATCCTTTCAGCCCTAACTCTTCCAACATCTTTTGGGCAGCTTCTTCATATTTACGAGCTTGATCGTATGCCTCATTATTTTTGACATTTGCCATTCTATTGTGGTGGATTTTAAACATCGCATCAAATTTATCATTCAGCGTCGGATCATTAAAGCTCACATCACGACCACCTTTATAAAATCTGACAGGCACTGTTGTATTTTCGCATCCCATTGCTTTTTGCGCTCGTTCAATTATTGCCAAATCACAGGTGTATATATCAAATTTTCCGTTAGCCGGAGAAATCACGCCGACACCGCCTTCATAAGTTGCGCCTTTTTCCGTATTCGGACGGTAAAAGTGCTCATCATCAATGGAATATTTTTTACCGCCAAGAGAGAATACATATCCCATACCGGCAGGAATAACAACGTAGTCGTAATTAAGTTCATATCCAGTTAAACCAAGCTCATTTAAGAAGCGCATTGCTTGTGCATTTGCTAAACTTTGATTCATCGGCTTTCTCCTTAAACTTATTATTCAATTATATTTATATCCGTTTTTCTAGTCTTTCACCTTTGTCTTCAACATCCTGTCTATAAATTTACTAATCTGTTTTTCTCCATCTCTTAATGTTTTATTCAGTCTTTTATTTTCCAACCTAACGTCAATACCAACCTTTTCTGCTGCTTTGTCTATTCCTGTATTATGGGTAAAATTATCAACCTTTTTTGCAAGCTTTTTACGAACTTCGGACAATCTATTTTTATTAGTTTCATAATTTTCGTAATAGACATGTAAAGCATCCGAGGCGCTATTTTGCGCTTTATATAGTATTGATCTCAATTTTTCGTCTTCAATATGGTTGAAAACTTCCGTATTTTTTAAAAACTGATCAAATGTTTGAATACCTTCAGCTTTGCCTCCACCGCCGACAGAATGAGCTATCCACGTATCCTCTCCCACTTTTCTGTTATCTGAGTAAATCTCTTTATTTTTTAATAAACCTGGTTCAGAAACATGGATTTCTACGTAGTTTTCATCCATACTAAAATATCCACCACTTCCACGCTGTTTAGTATGCCAATGAAATGATATATCTAACTTCTTTTCATCTGCATCTGTATATTTGATGTGTGCCGTCTTATCTCCAAACATATCACCAAAAACATCTGCCTCATATTTTTCTCCACTCATCGTTGTCCTCCTTCTCCTTTATTTACCGGCCTTGTTTTTTGCTGTTTTTAACAACAATGTAATATGTTTGGCCGTTGTTATTATCTTTTCCTTTTTCAGCGGCATGCTGTTTCTTGTAATCATTGACCAGCTCTGCCGCTTTTGCATCATCTATATCACCTTCAACTTCTATAACATTTTTATTATCCGAAGGCAACACAACCTCTTTTTTATTCTTGCTATCTTCCGGATCCTTATTTTCTTTTTTTGAATTTGACAATGTGTATGCAATACCTGCAGCACCCGCAATCACGGTAGCAGCTGTCCCTAAAAGAAGAGCCTTAAGACCATCTATTCGACTTTTGGTATGAATGTTACCGTCTTGATTTCTTTCCCGGAAAGCCTTTTCTCTACGCGTCTTTGCTCGATTTACTTCTCTTTGAGCGTAATAATCTTTCTCAAATTTTTTATCAAGACGTTCAGATAATTCCTTTCTTTCTCTCAAATCATTAGCTTTTGCATAATCCCCCCTAAATTCTGCTCTTTCTATTTCCCTATCTATTCGGTAATTGCTTTCTTTTTTTGCCCACCGCATTTCTCTAACTTTACTTCGAATTTCAGCATAAGAAGGTTCTGGTCTATGATCCTGCCCCTCGGTTATGGCATACATAGCATCAAATTCTTCTTTTGTTAAATTATCTAGATTCCAATCAGTCATCGGCTTTCTCCTTTATACCTCTCTATATTATTTTCTTTCAGAGCTTTATTGAGTGAAGAATTCGGTGTATATGATTTTCTGGTTAATCCCTTCACAGTAACATCTTCCGTTATTTCACCATTTAACATTTTCTTGGCTTTTTGGAACAAATCCAGCATTTCTTTTCTGTATTCACCTCTATAATTACCTATACGTGCTTTCAGCAACTCAGATTTTAACATATTTTTCTTTACTCCGGTACTTTTATCATAAATAGCCAAGCTAACGGCCAATGCCTTAACTTTATTGTTGCTACCTATATCATCTGGTCTCCATTTAGCCGGATATTTAGCCATATAATCGGCTATATAATTTATGGTTTCCTGATTCATTTGTTTTATCTCAGCGATAATATCTTGTAGTGGTGTATCATCCTTAATTTTTTGTAATATTAACTTTTCTGCTTTTATTTCTGCCTCATGTTGTTTTTCTGCTTCATCTCTAAATGTTTTAACAAGAGGGATATTTTCTATATTTGATATATCTTCCTTTTTCATTACATGCCCATCTCCACGTGTGAAAAATTGAGAATTAATGAACTCCCATGGTTTTAATATTTCAAATTTTTCGGACATAATACTGTGTA
>JAFUXW010000275.1 GCA_017477035.1 Alphaproteobacteria bacterium
GGGCTTACCGAGGACTTTGTGAGCATTGGCATAAGCAAGGTCGAGGTTTCTATATTTTTCCTCGATGGTATACTTATCATTCTCTTCCATATTAACGAAGCCGCGTGAAACCGCAGTTGCGCCTGAAGTGCTGTCGCCAGCAAGTATATCGAAGCTATATTCGTGACCATTGTTCAACGAATCACGTTTCATCCACCAGTTCTCTCCCGGCTCTGGCGGGATAACTGGTTTCTCCTTGGTCTCTGTGGAGGTTGTAGTCTCCCCCACATCTTTTATATACTCCTTGTCACAGGACAAGAATAAATTAGACACAAGTACCATCATGAACAAGCTTACCAAGCTCTTCTCGCTGAAAAATTTCTTTGCCATATGCTATTTTTTTTATTATTATTTACTATTAGAAAATGAAAATATTCGCTCTCTTCGTATTTGAAGAACAAGTTCAGTCGGACGCGAAATAAAATCCGAAGAAACTGCACTCTCAATCACTATTGGGAGTTCATATTTTGATTATCCGTAAGCCAATGAAAAAGTCTTAAATTTTCGCTTTGCACCGTTTTGTTATAGGCACTCGTAAAAAACTACTTTTTCCATCATAATACAGATACTAATTAACAATTTTAATTTTTTTTACATCCTTAAGTTAACACATATTTAATAGGTTTGCAAGTAAAAAATCGACATTTTTTATTTTTTTGGCAATTTTTTATAATCAGCATCTTACTTGCTTATTTTTTGTATATCTGCTGTATTCTATCACGCATCAAGTGCGAGAACTATAAAACACAAAAAACAGTTACCGAAAGTAAAAAAACTTTATTTATTTGTTTTGAATTATATATGTTACATAAAATTTTGCGATACCGTAAAGAAAAAAATATTTTCATAAAATTAACCAGCGAATCGGAAATATGATATATTAAAACTCATAGACATCCACCGATAAACCGGCAGATGTCATAAGTTTTGTGCCGTTACCGGCTATCGAATAAGCCCTTCACGGCAAAGTTTTGCAAATACAGGTTTGTCAAGACCAAGTGATTTAATAAGCATATACGGACGGGCATCAACCTTGATATTTTGCTCAAGTATATCTCTACCTTTACGGCTCTTCATAACCGCACTCGGTAAAGTCGATTTGCCTATACAAGAAGACAAATAAACCCAAACTTCATCATTATCTTTCAGATTTTTCAATGCTAACTTTCGAGCATATAAATTAAGAGTAAGGTCTGCCTTGCTGGCATCTTTGGTCCATGGACTTCCGCCACCTATCGGACAAGCTGTCGAATAAAAATCACAGGCAAGTTTACGTCCGGTCATACCGCAATCGGCAACCGCGGAATGATAGGTATAATTGCCGGTGCCGTTAATAATAATTTGTTGAGGTTCTTCTCCCAAAACTTCACACACAAAATCATTTAGATTCTCGTCTTTCAACATAGGCACTGCCGCAATCGCCGTTTTTATTTTGCCGTTTTCCAAAGTAATTTGCGTTTTAATATCCAAACCGAGATTATCGCTTTGCCGCGCCTTATCATACAGAGCCTGGTTTAATTTTCTCGCCAAATACAATTCCCTATTTATAAACCCATCTCCTTGGCAGGCATAGCCGACAAAAACTCCCTGATCTCCCCATCCGTCACTATCGACTCCTTGCGCAATTTCACAAGACTGACAACCGATTAAATTTATAACTTGCACTTTATGGATGTTGATTGCTTTATCACCCCAAATATCAGCATACTTCTCGTTATAACCTATTTCACGCAATGCCTGCTTAACATATTGTTCAAATGGTGCATTTTGTAGTTTTGAACAAATTTCGCCACCCAAAACCACCGTATTGCCTTTTATCATAACCTCAACCGCATAGCGAGTTAAGGCATCGCATTCAATAAAACGATCTAAAATATAACTGGTAATGTAATCTGCTGTTTTATCCGGGTGTCCTAAAGACACAAATTCTGCTGTTTTAATCATAAAAAATCTCCTGTTTAGTCCATTTAATGCTGGACAATTCGGTTAAATCCACATTTACCGCAAACCCTTGCGATGCCTTGTATTTTTATCACTATTACAAAAGATGTCAAGACATTCAAAATGATTTGCAAAGAAAATAAGCAGCTGATTTTTTTTCATAATACCAAATAAGGCATATAAAAGTAAGGATAAGGATAAAAAAAATCCCCTTAAGGAGGAGGCCTTAAGGGGAGGAGATGAATATAAAAAATAAAACAATAAACAAGGAGTAGTAATCAGAAGAACCGGCAGCTACCGACTCTCCCGTGTCTTAAGACAAAGTACCATAGGCGATAA
>JAFUXW010000276.1 GCA_017477035.1 Alphaproteobacteria bacterium
CAAAATCTCTATTTAAGTAAGTCTGGCTTAATTTTTGCACTGAGGCCTGAAAATTTACAAATGCCTGTGCCAATTCCGATTCGTCAGAACCGAGAGTCGGCTTGTTTTTTTCCTCTTCTATTGCAGTTCTGGCTTCGGCAAATGTTGTTGCAAGCTCTTCTTCAAATTGTTTTGATAGCTCCTCATTTTCCTTTTGAGCATCTTCACTTAAATGCGTTTCATCTATAATTGCCGGAATTTTATTTTCTTCCTTTTTTACCTCGGTTTTTTCAGTATCTCCGCTTTCATCATCTAAGTCTTCAACTTTCGTGTTAATAAAGCTGTTTAACAGGGATTCAAAATCATCAATACTTTCACCTGTCGTAATTTTATTGTCTTTGCTCATAAACAAATCCTTCCCCTACAAACTTTGCTTGCTTTTATTTATAATAAACCTTATGATAGCAAGATAAAAGATAAAATATATTTAATAAAGAAAAAAATGAGTGAAGAAGTAATATATACAACATCTGAAGTTACAGAAAATGAAATAAATATGCGCTTGGATAAATTTTTGAGTGTAAAATTACCGGATTTTTCTCGCTCCAGATTGCAAAAATTAATTTCAGACGGTTTTGTGGAGTGTGAAGATGTTGTTATTGCCGACAATTCTCATAAGGTTAAATTAGGAGATATATATCAAATATCTATTCCTCCGGCAGAAGAAGCAGAGCCTAAACCGCAGAATATTGCATTAGAAATTGTTTATGAAGATGAAGATATCATCGTTGTTAACAAACAGTCGGGAATGACAGTGCATCCGGCAGCCGGAGCTCATGATGGAACTTTGGTAAACGCGTTGCTTTTTCATTGTAAAGATAATTTATCCGGTATAGGAGGAGTAAAGCGCCCCGGAATTGTGCACCGCATAGATAAAGAAACCAGCGGTTTGTTGGTGGCGGCTAAAAATGATACGGCGCATCGTTTTTTAAGTGAACAATTTGCCGAACACTCAATTGAGAGAACATATATTGCGATCGTTTACGGAGTGCCGAATCCGTTATCAGGCAGAATAGAAGCTTCAATCGGTCGCAGTAAGTTTGATAGAAAAAAAATGGCAATTGTCGAATCTGGCGGAAAAAAGGCAGTTACCAATTACAGAACACTGAAAATGTTCGGAAGTTCTATTTCGGTTGTTCAATGTAGTCTGGAAACCGGACGAACTCATCAAATAAGAGTTCATTTGAGCAGTCGCGGAAATGCACTGGTTGGCGATAAGGTTTACGTAAAAAATAAAAAATCCGAAGTTAGGTTGCCTATAGATATGAAAAATTATGTAAATAACTTTCCTCGTCAGGCTTTGCATGCAAAAACTTTAGGATTTATTCATCCTCGCAAGAAAGAATTTATGCAATTTGATTCTCAACTTCCGGAAGATATGGTTGAATTGATAGCTAAATTGGAAAAAAATATCTGATTTTTTATATTCCGTTATGTATATTTAAAACAAAAGTTTGGGTTGATGCTGAAATTTTTAGTATCTATTATTGACGAATGTCAATCAAAAGGAGAATAAAAATGGAAACATCTCTTAATGGACTTGACTTTTCACCTGAAACAAATATGGCGCGCTACTTGCAAAGCATCAGACAATATCCGTTGTTATCGCAAGAAGAAGAATACGAATTAGCGGTTAAATATAAGAATACCCACGATAAAAGGATTGCTTATCAGTTGATAACCTCTCATTTGAGATTGGTGGTTAAAGTTGTTTCAAAATATAAGGGTTACGGATTGCCGGTGAATGAAATGATTTCCGAAGGTAATATCGGATTAATATACGCAATTAACAAATTTGAGCCGGATAAAGGATTCCGTTTTTCAACGTATGCGTTGTGGTGGATAAAAGCTTCGGTGCAAAAATACATATTAAACTCATGGTCGTTGGTTAAATTAGGGACGACAGCTGCGCAAAAGAAGTTGTTTTTTAACTTAAGAAAAATAAAAAACAGTCTTAATCTTACAGATGACAGGGAGCTTTCAAGTGATGTATTGCAAGACATTGCAGATTGTTTAAATGTTAGTGTGCAAGAGGTAACGGATATGAATATACGCCTGAAAGCGCACGATGGCTCGCTTAATGTGGCCATGGACAGCAAAGATGCTGATTCCGGTTCAGAGTGGATAGATTTTATTTATGATAACAAACCAAATCAGGAAGAACAATTATCATATCGCGAAACCTTAGAATAACGTCGTAAGCTTTTTTATAAAGCTATAGATGTTTTAAATCCGCGAGAAAAAGATATTTTGTATAAACGCAGAATGCTTGAAAACAGCATAACATTGGATGATTTGAGCAAAACGTATAATATTTCTAAAGAATGGGTAAGGCAGATAGAACTTAATTCCATACGCAAAATATCAAAAGCCATAGAACTTATGCAGTAGTCAAAAGGTTGAAAAGCCGGTAAAACTGATTATTTATGTTCGGTAAACAATTTGGAGAGTAAAATGTCGGTTTTAAAAAGAAAAGTGATATGGTTTGCTTTTATAACTGCAATTTTAATAATTGCCGTTTTTGGGATTTATCAGGCGACTCATATAAATAAATTTCACGAAGTTGCCAGAACATTACAAAATTTGACGGTTATAAAGCCAAAAAGTCAAAATGCTACTATAACCCACCGCTACATAGGACAAGTAGAGGCTATAAATCAAACGGACATAGTTCCATATATTAATGGTTATATAACGGAAATTACGGCACAAGGCGGGCAAGCAGTCAGAAAAGGAGATGTATTGGCAATTTTAAAACAAGATGACTATGTGGCAAAATTGGCAGCAGCTGATGCGGAACTTTTCGCACTTAAAGCAGATTTTTTCAATTCTAAAATAAAATATGAGAGAATGAAGAAAAGCGGAGAAAATGTATATTCTCCGCAAGAATTGGATGATGCAAAGTCGGCATTTTTATCTGCGGCAGGAAATTTAGAACAAGCTCAAGCCAATCGGTATGCTGCGAGCATTAATCTGGATTATACTTATTTGAAAGCACCATTTGACGGAGTCTTGGGCAATATAGCGGCTTCAATAGGAGAATATGTCTCGCCACAAAGTGAGAAATTGATGGAATTAGTGCAATATGATCCGATTCGTGTAGTATTTTCGGTTACGGATAAAGAATTTTTAAACCACTTTGATAAAAAGGATGATAAAAATTTAATTATGAAAGTACAGTTGGCTAACGGTGATATTTTACCGCAACCCGGAGAAATCAAATATACGGCAAACAGCATAGATAAAAATACCAATTCATTGGCTGTATATGCTGAATTTTCCAATCCTGATAATCGATTAATTCCAAACGCATATGTGGAAGTTTTACTTGAGCGCAGATATAAAAATGTGGTTTTGATTGATAAATCATTGTTAATTATGAAAACAGACGGAGACTATGTATATACTGTTTTGAACGGTGTTTTAAATATGCATAAATTGCATATATACGGTGAAGATAATAACTTTATAGTCGCTGAAGATAATTTTAGTCCTGAAGAGTATATTATAACCGAAACGGTGGAAAATTTATTGGTCGGGGAAGAAGTTCCTTATGAGGTAATTAATAAAACGGAGCAATAATAATGTTTTCGGCATTTTTTATAAACCGCCCGCGCTTTGCGATAGTTGTTTCTGTAATTATGATTATGCTGGGTTTGATGGCAATAGCTGTTTTACCGGTTGCTCAATATCCTGAAATTACTCCACCGCAAATTGCTGTTTCCACAAACTATCTTGGCGCAAATGCCAAGGTGCTTGCAGACATGGTGGCTATTCCCCTGGAAAATGAAATCAATGGTGTTGACGATATGCTTTATATGTCGTCATCATCAAGCGATACCGGAGAATATAAACTCACGGTTACTTTTGATATAGGCACAGATCCTGATATTGCTCAAGTAAAAGTACAGAATCGTATTCAACAGGCAACTTCTGATTTGCCGCCAGAAGTAACACAATACGGTTTAGAGGTAAAAACACAGAATTCTAATATATTGGCAATGTTAGTCTTGCAATCACCGCATCATACTTACGATAATTTATTTTTGAGCAACTATGCTCACACCAATTTAAAAAATGCACTTTCGCGAGTAAAAGGTGTTGGCGATGTGCAAATTTTCGGTCCGCAATACAGTATGCGTATATGGTTGGACAGTGATAAACTCAATAGTATGGGAATTAATTCTGCCGATGTGATGAATGCCGTAAAAAAACAAAATGTACAAGCTTCCATAGGTTCTGTGGGGGCAGCTCCTAGTTCATCAGATAATAAAATTGTGTTATCGCTTAATGCTAAAGGTCTTCTTAATAGTGTCAGCGATTTTGAAAATATAGTGATAGCATCATCAGTAAACGGTGGAACAGTGTATTTAAAAGATGTTGCTCATGTAGAATTGGGTGCTGATATGTATAATATAAAATCAATGTTTAATAACTCACCGGCTTTGATTATGGGTATTAATCAAACTCCTAATTCCAACTCTTTGCAAATAATGAAAAATATTTACAAAAAAATTGCCGAGATAAACGAGCAACTTCCGGAGGATATGGAATTTAGCGTAATATACGATTCTACAGATTTTGTGAAAGCATCAATTCAAAGTATATTAGATACCTTAATAATAACATTTTTGCTTGTGATATTGGTTACTTATGTTTTTTTACAAAAACTTTCTACAACTTTAATACCGCTTTTAACCATTCCGGTATCGCTAATTGCTACTTTTGCAGTCGTTTATGTATTAGGTTTTAATATAAATATTTTGACACTTTTTGCGATGATACTTGCCATCGGTTTAGTAGTTGATGATGCTATAATTGTGGTTGAAAGAGTGCAGTACTTAATGTTGCATGAAAAAATAAATTCACATTCGGCATCTATAAAGGCAATGGATCAAATAGGAGGAGCGGTAATTGCCACTACTTTGGTGTTATTGGCAATTTTTGTTCCGGTTGGTTTAATGTTGGGAATAACCGGGAAAATTTATCAGCAATTTGCAGTTACCATTGCTACTGCCGTATTTTTTTCATCGGTTAACGCTCTGACATTGAGTCCGGCTTTATGCTCTATATTTTTGCGAGGCGATGAAAATAAAAAAAATGGAAAATTTTTCATCTGGTTTGATAAAATATTGGATATTTCTAATAGATACTACATCAGATTTGTTGATTTTTTTGTGCGAAGACTTAAAACATCTGTTTTGATAATTTTGGGCATAATAGTGGCCATATTGCTTTTTTTTCAGCGTATGCCGACATCTTTTTTACCGCAAGAAGATCAAGGAATTATTTTTGCTAATATTCAGCTTGCCGATACCGCCGGTATAAACCAAACCAATAAAATAATTAGTGAAATAAACGAAAAAATATTTAAAATAGCGGGAGTTAAATATTTTATAAGTGTAGCCGGATATAGTATGTTGGGAGGCGGTGGCGAAAATGTTGCGCTTGGTGTGGTAGGGTTGACACCTTGGGATGAGCGTAAGTCAAAAGAGTTATCAATTAACTCCATAAGTGAAAAACTAACCAAGGAATTTGCAAATAATAAATCAGCAAAGATTAACTTTTTTGCTCCTCCGTCGATTCCGGGTATTGGTGATAGTAATGGTATTTCTTTCGAGTTTCTAACTACCGATGGTGATATTTCACCGCAAAATTTAGCCAAAGAACTTAATTTGTATTTAGAGCAAGTAAATAAAAATCCTGATTTTAATTATGCTTTTTCTACTTTTACAGCTGACACTCCGCATATTTATTTGGACATCGATCGTAAGAAATTAGAATATTATAAAATAGCGGTGGCAGATTTGTTTGCCGTGTTACAAAATAATTTAGGTTCAAGATACATAAATAATATCACTTTAAGCGGACAGGTAAACAAAGTAATTTTGCAAGCTGATTATCAATATAGAAATAATATAGAAGCAATTAAAAGTTTACACGTTCGTTCCCAAACCGGTGCGATGATACCGGTAGAAAGTTTTGCTCAAATTAAAACGGAACTTTCACCTAAAATTATTTATCGTTTTAATCAGTACACTTCAGCAGGGGTTACAGCTTTATCAAAAGATGATGTAAGTAGCGGAACAGCACTCGCAGATTTAGAAAATTTGCAAAAAACTCTACCCAGAAATTACGGCATTTCTTGGACTGGATTAAGCCTTCAAGAAGTGGAAAATCGCGGAATGGTAATAATTATTATAATTTTGGCGGCAATATTTTGCTACTTGTTTCTGGTTGCGTTATATGAGAGCTGGCTTTTGGCATTATCTGTAATTTTTTCAACTGTTTTTGCTATTTTGGGAGCTTTAATAGGTCTGTTTGTTATGGGACAGTCTTTAAGTATATATGCTCAATTAGGATTGGTAATGTTAATAGGTTTATCGGCTAAAAATGCTATACTCATAGTGGAATTTACCAAAATGTATCGCGAGCAAGGTTTGAGTATTGTAGAAGCAGCTAAAAGAGGAGCCGAAGAAAGATACAGAGCGGTATTGATGACGGCATTTACCTTTATTCTCGGCGTTTTTCCGATGATTGTAGCTAAAGGAGCAGGGGCTAATTCACAAATAGCAATCGGTTCATCGGTTTTTTTCGGAATGATAAGCGCAACTCTGGTGGGTATTGTTTTTGTGCCTTCTTTATTTGCAATATTTGAAAATATTAAGGAATATTTTCAAAACTCAAAAGGAGCTGAAAATGTATAAAAAAAACATTTTGTGGATTGTGCTTTTTTGTTGCGTATCCTGCACGGTAGGGCCTGATTTCTCATCTCCGCAGATTTATTCTGATGCCGTGGTAAAAAATGAATTGGAATTAAAAAAAGAAGGAAAATTGCCGCAAAACTGGTATGAAAATCTTGATGATGAATATTTGCAAAAATTAATACTTACCGGATTAAATAATAATACTGATATAACAATTGCTTTAGCAAGATTAAAACAAGCCAGATTGACGGAAAAAATCAATCAAACGGATTTTCTTTTACAAATCGGATTTAAAGGCGGGTATAATTATCAGAAAGGCAGTGATAATATCCAATACTCAGAAGATGTCGATTATTATAGCTCCGGATTCGATGCTTCTTGGGAGCTTGATTTGTGGGGTAAAGGCAGACGCCAAACAGAAGCTGATAAAGCAAATATTACAGCTGCCGAATATAGTATGAGCAATATAAAAAGTATTGTAGCGGCAGATATTGCATCTGATTATGTAAATTTACAAAAAAATATAAAATATCTGAAGCTGGCTCATAAAAATGCCGATTTGCAGAAAAAAATATTTGCGACAATAGAAGCTGAATATCAAAATGGTTTAGGCGATGAAATTGCATATAATCAGGCAAAGTATTTGCTTAATGATACTTTATCATCAATACCACAATACGAAAACAATATAGAGGTATATAAAAATTCACTGAGCACACTTACCGGAATTTTACCGTCACAACTAACGATTCCGGAAAATACAAAATTGTTCGGCAAAATAAATAATAAATTTTATAAAAATATGTATGCACTCCCGTTTTCTGTAATCAGATTGCGTCCCGATGTTGCAGCTGCCGAACAAAAGTTAAAAGCGCAAAATGCTTTAGTGGGAAAAGCCATTGCCGAATTATATCCCAATATTAGCATAAGCGGATTATTCGGCTATTCTTCGCAAAATTTTCGGAAGCTGTTTTCTTCTGCGAGTGACGGATACAATTATGCGCCTTCAATTTATTTACCTCTACTGGATTGGGATAAGCTGAAGAATAATATTGAAGTTAAAAAACAAGAAAAAGCAATAGCGATGGAAAATTACAAACAAACGGTACTTAATGCGTTAGCTGATATAAAAAACGCATTTTCAAATTATAAAACATCTGTTGCGTCTTATCAAAATAAGCTAGAAGCCGAAAATAATATGCAAAAAGTGGTGGATATAAATCTTAAAAAATATAATAACGGAATCATAAAGTTTACTGAAGTTTTGGATTCCGAACAGAAACTTATCAAAGCGCAAGAAGATACGATAGCAACAAGAGCCCAGATA
>JAFUXW010000277.1 GCA_017477035.1 Alphaproteobacteria bacterium
AGTGTGTTTTTTATCGCATTATTTTTTCATATATATTATATAGTTAGTGAAATTTGGGAGGATATTTCAATGAAAATAGCTATTGCGTCGGATCACGGCGGATATGAGATGAAAGAAGCCATTAAACAACATTATCAAGAGTGTGATATACTAGATTTGGGAACAGATTCTACCGATTCTGTAGATTATCCTGATTTTGCCAAGAAAATGGCGCTCACATTGTTTACAAAAAAAGCAGATTTAGGCATTTTAATTTGCGGAACAGGTGTGGGTATTTCAATTGCTGCTAATCGTTATAAAGGGATTAGAGCCGCTTTGATTTACAGTACCGAAGTGGCAAAATTAGCCAAACAACATAATAATGCCAACGTTTTGGTATTTGGCGGACGAACAATGGCTGTTGATGATGTAATAAACTCTATTGATACTTTTATGCAATCGGAGTATGAAGGAGGCAGACATCAACGTCGCCTTGATAAAATAGAAGATACGGAGTTGTAACAAATGGATTTTGAAAATAATTTACAGACGGAAGATGAAGCAATTTATGAAATTATTCAAAAAGAATTAAAGCGACAACAAGAACAGGTTGAACTGATTGCTTCCGAAAATATCGTTTCCAAAGCTGTAATGGAAGCACAAGGCTCAATCCTTACCAATAAATATGCCGAAGGATATCCTGCGCACCGTTATTATTGCGGTTGCGAATTTATTGATGAAATTGAACTGATAGCTCAAGAAAGAGCTAAAAAACTATTTAATGCAGAGTATGTAAATGTTCAGCCGCATTCCGGTTCTCAAGCTAATATGGCTGTTTATGTAGCGCTCCTTAACCCTGGTGATACGATTATGGGAATGAGTTTAGATGCCGGCGGGCATTTAACTCATGGTTCAAAAGTTTCATTAAGCGGAAAAATGTTTAAAGCGGTGCAATATGGCGTGCGCCGTGAAGACGGATTGATTGATTTTGAAGAAGTTGAGCGTTTGGCAAAAGAATACCAGCCTAAATTAATTGTGGCAGGCGGTTCTGCTTATCCGCGTCGAATTGATTTTGCCCGTTTTCGCCAAATTGCCGATATGGTAGGGGCTTATTTGATGGTGGATATGGCGCATTTTGCAGGTCTTGTTGCCGGAGGTTGTCATCCGAATCCGTTGGAATTTGCCGATGTGGTTACTACTACAACGCATAAAACATTACGCGGTCCACGAGGCGGTATGATTTTAACCAATAATGCCGATATTTATAAAAAGGTAAATTCGGCAGTATTTCCCGGAACTCAGGGAGGCCCTTTGGAACACGTTATTGCCGGTAAAGCTGTGTGTTTTGGTGAGGATTTAACACCACAATTTAAAAACTATGCTAAACAGGTTATCTTGAATGCAAAGACTTTGGGAGATACGCTGGTTAAACGCGGTTTGGCATTAGTGTCGGGTGGAACTGATACGCACTTGGTTTTAGTTGATTTACGCCCGAAAAATTTAACCGGAGATGTCGTTACCACTGCTTTGGAAAAAGCGCATATAACCTGCAATAAAAATGCGATTCCGTTTGATCCTCAGCCACCTAAAATTACTTCCGGCGTGCGCTTAGGAACTCCGGCTGGAACGACCAGAGGATTCAAACAAAAAGAATTTGAACTTATCGGTAACTGCATCGGTGATGTGGTTGATGCGTTGGTTCAAGGCAATGCTGATGAAGTGATTGCGCAAACAAAACAAAAAATCGTGGCGCTGTGCCGTGATCTTCCCATTTATAAATAGAAAGGAACTGTAATATGAAAGAATTTTTCAATGAATTTAAAAAATTTGCCATGCGCGGTAATGTTATGGATATGGCTGTCGGTATCATCATCGGTGCTGCTTTCGGTAAGATTGTAAGTTCACTGGTGGAAGATGTTATTATGCCTCCAATCGGTTGGATTTTGGGGAATGTCGATTTTTCAAATTTGAAATTGATAATCGTACCAAAGGCAGGAGATATTGAAGAAGTGGCTATTAAATACGGGGCTTTTCTTAATACGGTTATCAGCTTTATCATTGTTGCATTTGCCGTATTTATTTTGATTAAGGCGATAAATACATTGCAGGCTAAAATGCTGAAAGAAGAAAAGGATGCTGAGGCGGCAGCTGCACCGGCTACTAAAAAGTGCCCGTACTGCTGTTCGGAGATTGCAATAGAGGCAACCCGTTGCCCGCATTGCACTTCCGAATTGAAAAAATAATATGAAACTTTGTTAAAAAGGGAGGTTAGAACCTCCCTTTTTCGTTTTGAACTGTGGTTTGTTCGGTATGTCCGGAGTATAGCACCGTGTTGTCGGGTAGGGTGATTACTTTATTTCTAATACTTTCGTAAAGCTGAAAATGATTTCCTCCCGGTAAATCGGTTCGTCCCTCGCTGTCTTTAAAAATGGTATCACCGACAAACGCCACATTGTTGTTTTGGTCGTAGTAAATAACCGAATCAGCGGTATGTCCCGGGGTGTAAATTACTTTAAGTTTAATATCAGGTGTCGTTGATAGAGTAATATCATCGCCGTCATGCAAGTATTTTGCATCGGTCAAACTAATATTTTGCTCGAAAAATGATGATAAATTCATCTGCGGGTTGATAAGGTATTGTTTGCCGTTGCTGTGAATATAATAAGGTACATCTAATTCTTTAGCCAATTTTTCAACTGCTCCGATATGATCAAAATGTCCGTGAGTAATGAGGATTTTTTCTATTGTCCAACCGTTTTCTTTGATAATTTTTAGGAGCTTTTCCGGTTCGGCGGCCGGATCCACTAAAAAACCGTGTTTAGTTTTTTCATCAATATAAAAATAAGCGTTAGTGGTTAAAATTTCGCATAAAGGAACTTGTTTGACAATCATTTTGCAACCTTTCACTATATCGTTATTGAGATAAATTATATATTCTTTTTATTTACTTTGACAATAATAATTATCAAAAAAAACGAAGATTATAAATTTTAAAATGAGGTAAGATAAGTTGTTATAAAAAAACTTTTTTTCTTGTTTTTTAGATGCTCAAATATATAGTTCTAACTATAGAAAATTCTTTAATTAAGGAAGGTTAAAATGAAAGTAAGAAAAATCGCAAGCCGAAAAATATATCTTAACGCTTTATATGCAATTTGCTTGGTGTTATTCGGATGGTATTTAAATTCACGTTTATCACCGAAAACGACGGGTTTTGTTAAAGAAACACCATCAGTTCAAGTAAGCGGATTGAAAAAACAGGATATTTCTCCTAGAAAAAAGTTTATTGCTCAGGTAGAAGCAATTAACAGCGTAGATGTTATTCCTCAGGTTTCAGGTTATATAGAAGAAATTAAATTTGACAATGGCACCCAGGTAAAAGAGGGAGATATATTGTTTGTGATTGAGCAACGTCGTTATAAAGATAATCTCAAGGCTGCTAAGGCGACAAGAAAGCAACTTGCTGCCGATTATAAGCGTATGCTTTCTTTGCATGAAAAACAGTTTATTTCGGATAAAGAATTGGAATCCTCTGAAAGTAGCCTGAAAAACGCTGAAGCTGCCGAAGATTTGGCGAGATTGGATTTGGAATATACCGAAGTTAAATCTCCTATTAACGGAACAATCGGTAAAGCATTGGTAACAGTCGGTAACTTAGTCAGTATGAATACGCAAAAACTGGCCAGAATAGTACAAACAGACCCAATCAGAATAGTGTACTCCGTTAGTGACAAACAACGCCTCGAATTCAGAGAAAAAATGAACGAAGATGTAGAACTATATGTTGATATAATAATGTCTGATGGTAAGGTAATTTCTCAACCGGCTAACAATATATTTGTCGGCAACGAAGTTAATGCAACAACTGCCACCATACCGGTGTATATAGATGTTGAGAACAAGGATGGTGCGCTGGTTCCCGGAAACTATGTGGATATATATATGCGTGCCACTATGCAGCAAATGGCTTTAACGGTGCCACAGACTGCTTTGGCGGAAGACGTACACGGAACCTATGTAATGACTGTTAAAAAAACTGAAGACAGTAATAGATATATTGCCGAGCAAAAGTATATTAAACTTGGCGATGTTATAGATGACCATCAGGTCGTACTTTCCGGTCTTGAAGAAAACGATTTTGTTGTGGTTGAAGGTATTCAAAAAGTGCGCAACGGTAGTGAAGTGAAACCGATTTTTGTTGATGTAGAAGAAAATAAAGGGGAATAAATATGTTTTCAGCCTTTTTTATCAGAAGACCACGGTTTTCTTTTGTAATTTCTATTTTAATAGTGTTAGTCGGAATTTTGGCCTTAATTAATTTACCGATTGCTCTATATCCGGATGTTACCCCTCCGCAAATTACGGTTAATGCCACATATCCAGGAGCCAGTGCCGATGTAATTGCCCGCACCGTGGGTATTCCTATCGAAGATGAAATAAACGGCGTGGAGGGTATGATATATATGGATTCATCATCAGATGATTCTACATATAAGTTAACAGTTACGTTTAAAACCGGAACAGATCCGGATATGGCGCAGGTAAAAGTACAAAACCGTGTGCAACAGGCTACTTCGAAGTTGCCTAGTGAAGTAACACGTCAGGGTATTGAAGTAAAGCGAGAATCCTCCAGTATTTTGGCCTTTATCGTATTTTCTTCCAAAACAAATAAAATGGATGAAAAACAGGTTGCTGATTATGTGTATAACAATATTGAGCGTACATTAGCCAAAATTCCGGGAGTCGGCTCGGTAGATGTTTATTCGGCACAACTTAGCATGCGTATATGGCTTAATGCCGATAAAATGGCTGCCACGCAAATTACTGCCTCCGAAATTTATCAAGCAATATCTTCTCAAAACTATCAACCGGCATTGGGAAAAGTCGGTAGTGCTCCGACAGAAGGTAATGCACCGATGGTTTACACTTTAAAAACAAACGGACGTATGGCAACAATTGAAGAATTTGAAAATATTATTGTTCGTACAGCCGAAGATGGTAGTGTGGTACGCTTAGAAGACGTGGCTCGGGTTGAATTAGGACAGGAAAGTTATGCAATATCCAGTTTATATAACGGCAGCACGGCTGTTTCGCTTGCCATCAGTTTATCAACCGGTGCAAATGCTTTACAGACTATGGCTAATATTGAAAACACCTTAAAAGATATGGCAAAATTTTTTCCTGAAGACATGACCTATGCTGTTGCCTATGATTCAACCGCCTATGTTGATGCCTCTATTGAAGAAGTTGTGTTTACTCTGTTTCTGACTTTGGCTTTAGTGGTTGCTGTTTGTTACTTCTTTTTACAAGACTTTTATTCAACTTTGATTCCTACGTTAACCATTCCGGTTTCCATCTTGGGTACATTTGCTGTTATTATGGCTTTAGGTTACAGTATCAATATGTTTACATTGTTTGCTATGTTGCTTGCCATCGGTGCCGTGGTGGATGATGCAATCGTAGTTGTTGAACGTGTGGTTTATTTGATGCAAAATGAAAACATGAACGCAAAAGATGCCACGTATAAAGCAATGGGAGAAATTACCGGTGCCTTAGTCGCGACTTCCTGTGTGTTGTTGGCAATTTTTGTTCCAGTGGGATTTTTGGATGGCATTGTCGGAAAGATTTATCAGCAATTTTCGGTTACGATTGCTACTGCTATTATGTTTTCACTTTTAAATGCCTTGACCTTGTCTCCGGCATTGTGCTCGCTGCTTATTAAAAAAATTAAGCCGAGAACAAGCGGATTTTGGTTTAATGTGAACAATTTTATTGCTCAAGTTATCCATGTTTATTCGGTTATTGTTTCGTTTATTTCCAAAAAACCGAAAGTAATTTTTGCTATTTTTGCGTTAATTTGCCTGTTGGTTGGAATTTTATTTACATCTTCTCCTTCATCATTTATTCCGGATGAAGATCAAGGGGTTATAGTTATGAGTATGCAACTTCCGGAAGGCGCTTCCAAAAAACGTACGGAAGATTTGATAAAAAAAGCAAATAAAATAGTTATGAGCGAAAAAAGCGTGGAAAATACAACCGATGTTATAGGCTTTTCTTTGATGGGGGGTAGAGGTGAAAATATTGCTATGTCTTTTATCGTGTTAAAACCTTGGGAAGAACGTACAAGTATTTCTGAATATTCTACCAACATTATGCGCCGTTTGCAAAATGCGATGACGCAATTTCCGGAAGCACAATTTCAACTGTTTGAAATGCCGGCTATTCCTGGTATAGGTACCGCTAACGGTTTGGATATCCGTTTACAATCTCGCCAAAGCATGGATTATCAGAAACTTGATGCTGCATTGCAGGGATTTTTGGGACACTTAAATCAGCAACCGGATATTTCTTATGCGTATAGTACATTCAGTGCTAAAACACCTAATATTTTCCTTAATATAAATCGAGAAAAGGCTGAAAGTATGAAAGTTTCCATGAGCAATATTTTCAGTACCTTGGAAACATATCTCGGTTCGGCATATGTTAATGATATTAACTTAGGAACGCAGGTAAATAAAGTTATGATGCAATCAGATTGGAAGTATCGTGACAACATTGATAACATAAACGAACTGTATGTTATGAATAATAAAGGTAGTATGGTTCCGATGCGCGGTTTGGTGGATTTACATAAGGTATTGGCACCTCGTTCGGTTGAACGCTATAACCAATATCCTGCGGCAACCATTACCGCAGTACAGTCTGCAGGTACATCAACAGGTCAAGCCATGGCTGCGGTTGAAAAACTGGTGGATGTGTTACCGAAAGGATTTAATATAGAATGGTCAACCATGAGTTATCAGGAAAAAACATCAAGCGGTCAAATAGGTATATTACTGCTATTATCCTTGACATTTGCCTATCTGTTTTTGGTGGCGCAATACGAAAGCTTTGTGATTCCGGTTCCGGTAATTATGTCTTTGGTAATGGCAGTCAGCGGAGCAATGTTAGGGTTGTTTTTTGCCGGATTACCGCTCAGCATTTACGCACAACTCGGAATAATTCTTTTGGTGGGTATGGCCAGTAAGAACGCAATTTTGATTGTGGAGTTTGCCCGTGACGAGCGCGCCAAAGGTGCAACAATCGTAAATGCGGCGGTGCGCGGTTTGAAAGAGCGTTTTCGCGCAGTATTAATGACGGCTTCTGCATTTGTGTTAGGTGTTTGGCCGATGGTAATTGCCTCGGGTGCCGCAGCAGCGAGCCGTAAAGCAATCGGTATTCCGGTATTTTGGGGAATGCTTATCGGAACATTGGGTGGTTTGATGTTGATACCGATGATTTATGTTCTGATACAAACTTTAAGTGAAAAATTCTTAGCTAGGTTTGGAAAAAAATCGGAAGCAGAATAGGTAAAAAGAAAACTCACGGAAATAAAATCCGTGAGTTTTCTTTATAAAGCGCAATCATTGTTTTCATAAGGTATGATACAACTTCGTTTTATTCCGGACATCGTGTAATATGATGATACTTTGTATTTGCAGAATTGAGGCGGAGATGCTATCAGCAATGTATTACTTTCTTCATCATACGAGATAATATCAGCATTCTCGGCAAAAAATTCAAGATTTTTACAGTCATATACCACATATGTCTTCGATTTTCCGTAACTAACATAAAACAGCTGTGCCTCATCAACCAAACCGATGAATGATACTTCGAAGAAATAAGATATATTTCCTTCGCAGTAGATTGTGGCTTTGCGTTTCAAATCGACTCCTATGGCAAAATTACACCATGAACTTATTTCGACAATTTGTTGGCTTTGCATAATACATTCGCCGGTCTTCAGGGAATAAACGTTATGATTACCGATTTCATCAAAAACGACAAGATCATATCCCATTCTGATATATGGAGTAGATCTGTCGATTGTCAGTATAGGTTTACCCTCAACGTCAAAAAAATTCCAGTTTTTGCACAAAGCGGCAATGTATTTGTCGTTATGCAAGAGCTTTTCGACCATAATGTCATGAGTGATTTCTTTACCGTTCCACATCAAAATACGAATTTTTTCATGTTGAGATTTGGCGCAAATGAGCAGATTGTGAGGAAAATAGATAATATCGGCGAGGTCAATATTTTCGCATAAAATCAGTTCTCCCTGTAGAGTATACAAGCTATCCGGCGTAACAATTAAATTATGTTCGGGATAAATCTTGATAAACTTTTGCGATGTCGGTAAAAAATCAACAGCACACAGTTTCCTTTTGTTGTCGGTACATTCAATTTTGAACAACCGATCGCCTTTTTCATCTGAGATGACAAGAAGGCCGTTTGAGTAGGATTTATGTTTCATATATAAATTAATTTGTTTCTTAATAGTAATAAATCTGTGACATTATATGAATAACCGAAATAGATGTCAATGTTAATATAAGAAAAAAACCGCTTTAGCGGTGAAAAGCGGCTCTTTCTTGTTTTATATCTTTTTTTAAGGCTGTTTCTTGAATATCAAATTCATGGTGATAATGATTAACTATATGATTAAGTTTTCCCCAAAAACCTTCTTCAAAAGTAACAATACTTCCCCATACAGCCATAACAAACATTAAAATTGTAACGACACTTTCGGCGATATCCAATTTTTCTTTCATACTATATTTTGATTTTGACTTTTTCATACCCAAACAAATAAGTATAAAAAGACATTTTTCAACTATACAAAAGTTTTATTCTTCCGAGTCAACGTTTTTAGAATATCCTAAAGTTTGATGGGCTATTACAAATTCGTCATCTTCGAGTTTTAATGCTTCATGCAGTGCATCAAAATTAATCAATCCGCGAATAACTGTCGCCAGTCCTTTAGCAGTTGCATAAAGATACACATTCTGATAAGCCGAGCCGGCGTGATCGTGTCCCCAATGCGAGTCAGAACTAGTATAAACAAGGTGGACAGGTGCATCTAACACGAATTTTTGTTGTTCTGCAGTGTAGCCGATAGCATTTTCATCAGAAATTTTTTCCAGCTGATTTTCTTGAGCGTTATAAAGCCAAATACCATTTTCTTGCAAGACAAATACTTTAAGATTTTGTTCATTACGCGCCGTGGCAATTGTGCGTTTACCATTTTTATTCATACCGTATGCCGCCCACAGTATTTCACTTAAAGTTTGGTCATCAATTTTTTTATCTTTATCATAAACGCGTTCTGATTGACGGGTATTTAACAATTCCATAAGGGAAGGAGTGCTTTGCGTTAAATCCGGTTGCGGCAGTTTTTTGATTTCTGCGGCATTAACACTTGCGCCAATACCTAATGTAGCGGCAAGCAATGTAGAAAATATCGTTTTTTTCATATCATATCCTTTCGGTAAATTAGTGACAGCAACAATATAATATCTTGAAATAACGCTGTAAAGTCAGAAAGTTATTTTTTAACATGGCAAATAATGCCATTAAATCAATAAGGTGAATATACGGTATAATATTACCACAGTAATAAAATATTGAAAATTTTGCATTTTTTTAGTTGACAAGTTAAAAAGTTTATGTATATTGACACAGAATTAAACAACATTTTTAACCAAATGAAAGAGATAAAAATGATTTCTACACACACAACAAAGCCGTCAGACATCCAAAGAAAATGGTATGTCGTTGATGCTCAAGGCGTTGTATTAGGACGTCTTTCTGCTGAAATTGCTAAGATTTTACGCGGTAAAAACAAACCTTACTTCACTCCGAATCTGGATTGTGGTGATTATGTTATCGTTATCAATGCAGAAAAGGTTAAATTGACCGGTAAAAAACTGTCTGATAAGCATTATTATCAACACACCGGTTATATCGGCAGCGTTAAAGATACCACAGCC
>JAFUXW010000278.1 GCA_017477035.1 Alphaproteobacteria bacterium
GCCTGGCAGAAAAAGAAAAGGAGAAAACGAATAAAGTTTCGGAGTCAACCGATATTGACATTGAAAATCTTTTAAATATAGGTAATGATGGCGATCGCGAAAAAAACAATAAGAAATCGTCAGTAAGTGATTATGAAAAGACATCTGCAGCTATTGATTCTGAAACTTTGCTTAAAACGGCCAAGCAAGTAGCGTCGGAACAGGAGAAAAATATAAGCAAATCTCAAACCTTCGGTAGTGCTATGCAGAAAATCAAAAACGCCATCACCGAAACCGCAAACATTTCTTTAGATAAGATTAAAGAAAAACCAATTTCACTTAATGATATTAAAGACGATTTAACCGATTCATTTTCGAAAGCTTTTTCTTCTAAAAAAGAAGAACCATCTGAGCAAATTTCTGAAGAAGAGTGGGAATATGTTGATGAAAACGGTAATCCTATTAATTCCGATGAGTGGGAATATGTTGATGAAAACGGCAATCCGGTTAATCCTGCTGAATGGGAATATGTTGATGAAAACGGCAATCCGGTTAATCCTGCTGAATGGGAATATGTTGATGAAAACGGCAATCCTATTGAGAAATAATTATAGAATGTAGGCAAAAGTAAGGAGAAGAATATGGCTGATATGGAAGATCAAGAAGTTTCGAAAGAGTCTTTGTGGTATGTTGATAATTACATCGTTTTGCTCGATTATTATGACCGCACGATTTCACGTATCGCCGCTCGTTGTGTTCGTATGGGGAATATTGCTATTGAAGAATACAAGTTTTATCCTTACATTTTAGATGTGTTGGAAGAAATTTGCGAAACTGGAAATTATGTATTAGAGCATGAAGAACTTTATCCTTACGTAGAACGTAAAATTGCCGGAGGTATTGAAGCTTTACGTAATAATCTGGCACTGTATCAGCAAGAACTTACCAATAATCAATCGCCGGAAATGTTGAAAGCAGACCCGAACGAAGGTAAAAAGATAAACGAAGTTATGAGTAACTTTGATAAAGCAGTTGATCCAACAGCCGGAGCCGGAATGAATATTGATGACTTAATGAATAAGTTAATGGCAGAAAATTCTGTCACTCCAAACGATGATTTTATTGATACCAAGGGTACTCCGGAACAAAAGTAAAAGGTGGGGAAAATGAAAACACTGTTAAAAATTCATTTATTCGTATTACTGGCGGTTTCTGCTTTTATTTTGGCCGCTTGTACGGAAAATTATGAGATTATTAATCAGGCTCAAGCGCAAGCTGAACAAAGAGCTAAAGACCAAATACAGCCGGTTAAAAAATCTATGCAAGACCCATATATGGTGCGCACTACTGAAGGTGCAAATGCTCTGGACTTGGAAACACCTTTGCGCTGTAATGTGAACTGGGAAACTCAACAAATGATTTTAACATTGCCATATGTTAAATCAGCTTTTAAGTTGGAACGAAATGGCCAAAATGATGTATTACCTCGCTTTGAAGTAAATGGGTTTTCGTTTGACATGATGCCTGCAGAACAAGCAATGGTCAAACTAACCAAAGAAGCAGGGATCAGAGTTTCTTCAGCAGATGGTCCATATACCAGTATTTCTGCGGAAGATTTACGAGGAGAATTCTCTGAAGTAATCAAAATGATTGCCGATTCTGCCGGAGTATATTACACATACAATGCCAAGGATAAAATTTTAACCCTAAGTCGCAAAGTAAATATGACTTTGTATACTCCGCAATCACGACCGATTATTCTAGGTTTACTGGATGTTATCCGTGGTGCAGGTATTACCGATATAGTTACTAACTGGGCTGATTACTCAATCACTTTTGATGCAGATGTTGAAACTCAAAACAAAATTACCGAATTAATAAATTTCTTTGAAAACAGCCCTACTTTAGTCGCTTATGATGTAAGTATTTTCCGTTTGTATCCTTATGATACATCAAAAGATATTGAATGGAAAGAAATGTTAAATGCTTTCGATTTCGGCTCAATAACTACAGCTCAAACCGGAGTTATCGGACGTATATTAACTACTACGAATGATATTTCAAAGGAAAAATTGCAACAATTTTTGGGTAATCAGGCGCAAATCGAAACCGTTTCTGAAGGAAAATTCGTTGTTCCAAATCAATGGCTTGCACGCTTTGATATAGGTAAGTGCAGTCTGCCTAACTCAAATGCATACGGAATGTCTATCTTAGCTAAAGCAGCTTTGCAGAAATCAAATGAAATATTTACCGATGTGACCTTAGAAGAAACTGATGGGCAAATTACACAGTTCAATATCCGTAATAAATTGGGTGAAAACTTCCTGATTATTGGGCTTCCTAATGAGTTATTTAAAGTCAGTTCACCAAAATCCGAAACTATCATCTTTATGGTGCCTCGACTTATAAGAACCCTTAAAACAAATGAAAACATTAAGAACAAAATTTAGTTCTGTGA
>JAFUXW010000279.1 GCA_017477035.1 Alphaproteobacteria bacterium
GCAGTTGATGTAGAGGCTGTCGGAATGTTAGTCGTATATGGCAAAAGATAATCGCCATTACGATTTTTTAGTTTCACGTTTCTGTTAGTCACTGTATTAGTCCTTTAGTCTCGTTAGTCAAAAAGTTCGTTATTAGCTCATTTCCTCATAGGTAATGATTTCCGCCTTAGTCGCATAGGTCGAGGCGATATTATTGCCGGAAGCATCGGCTGTTGCCTTTGCCGCTGTTCCGTTGGCCGCCAAAGCACCAACATCGCTATACGTCAAGCTAATATCGCCGGTTAAGGCTTTATTATTGACTTTACGACTTGTCGGAACATATCCGGTCAAATCAACTTTGCCGGTTTCCATAGCCGCAATTTTGTAGTAGCCGATTTGAACAGCACCAGCTTCCAGAGCTGTCGTCAAAGCCGTATCATTGCTGTACGTGTAGCTTGTGGTCGTGCTTTCAACCGAATAAATCCACAAATCCGGAACTTCTTTCGCTTGAATGAAAATATTATCGCCGACTTTGTAGTCCGTATTGGTAGCGGCATTTAAGGCCGTTACCAAAGCTGAATATGATTCAAACGAAACGGCACGAGCACGCCCCTCGGCAATGCTTTTGGCCGTATTTGCCGTTGTTTCCACCGCTGATAAAGCTGTTTTTGTTGCGTATGTATTAACGATATTATTACCGCTTGCATCAGCCGTGGCTTTTGCCGCAGTTCCGGTTTTATCGAGTTTATTATCTAAGGCAGTTTTTGCACCACCGGAAGTTAACGCTTTCGTTGAACTTGCTGTAGGTGTTGCTTCCAGCTGAACGATACCTTTCGCAGATGTCGACGCGTCCGGTACATTCGTGGTATACGGCTCTAAATAGTCGCCGTTTGCGTTTTTAAGTTTAATGCGTTTTGTAGCCATTTATTTTCTCCTAAAATTGAGTTAATCCATTTCTTCGTAAAAAATAACATCAGCAATCTTGGCATAGGTCTTGCTGATGTCGTTACCTTCGGCATCGGTCTGATGAATTTGCTCGGCAACTTCATCCAATGCTTGGGCGACTGCACCGGAAGTAATGAGTTTATTACTCCCTGCAACCGGCGCGGTATCAAGATCGATACGCGATGCCGGAATTTTGCTTTTATCTTCAGTCATGTTGCACCTCACATATCTTCGTATAAAACTGCATCCAAGGCGGCACCCATTGACTGAAAGTCTGTTAAATATTTCACGCTCCACCGCTCATTTGTTGTAAGCGGATATTGCAAAACAACCGATTTTCCGTCATTTGAAAGCGTGTAGGTATCAGGCATAAGCGATAAGTTTTCAACACTAACCATTAACACTTGGTCGATTGCGCCAAGTGCTTCCGGTAAAGCCAAAATTGTCTGATTTGCCTTTGCTACACCGCTGACTGTGGTCGGAAAACTGCCTCGCGTTGTTTCTTCTGCCAGTTCCACCCATTCACGCGCTGAATGTCGCCCACCTAAAGCCGCAACTTCTTCGTCTGTGCCGTCAACCCACGTTTGCGCCTCGCGTACTGCTTGTTTGCTTGCATTTTCGGCTTCAATCGCACACAAAGCTGAAGCGGCACTTTGTGTTGCCTGTTCTGTTGCTGTCGTTGCCGCTGTTTGTGCTTGCTCCACAAGGTCATTCGTGCCGGATTGAATATAATCTCTTGTATCTTGAATAGCCTTAGCTGCACTCGGAACATCGCCGTTTTCTGTATGAACAACGGTGTTAGCATCGCCATTGGCTATGTCATGGAAGATTTGTGCATCGGCATCTAAGGCGGTCTGCGTATCGTGTATAATTTTTGCGGCACTCGGAACATCGCCGTTTTGCGTATGAACAACAGTTGTCGTACCGCCATTAGCTATATCGTGAAAGATTTTAGCATCGGCATTCATCGCCGTTTGAGTATCGTGAATAATTTTAGCCGCACTCGGTACATCACCGTTTTTGGTTTGGACAATAGTTGTGCTGTCACCGTTAGCGATAAGGTAAAGAATAGCCTCATCAGCTTCCATTAAAACGCGCATATCGTTAAGAACTTTGGCAACACTCGGAACTTTGCCGCCCTCAGTATTCACTTCAGTTGTAATTGAACCATGAACGACATCGTGCAATAATCCGGTATCTACCTCGGCTTTATCGACCGCGGCATCTAAACGCTCTTGCATATTTGGCATTTGAAAATCCTTTAATTAAGTTTATTCGGACAAGATTTGTGAACGAGAATGTGGAGCTTATCGACCGTAAATTCCAATTTTTGGAAGTCGGAATCCATAATGATAAGCATCGCATCTTCGGTAATTGTCGGTCGGTCGCGGATTTCAAGTTCGGTTGTGATCTGCCATAACCGACCGGCGATTATGTTTGCCTCAAACTGTTGCGTAAAACGCGCTTCCTGCTCGGTTAAGCCGATACCGCCCAAAAGCGTGATAACAAACCATTCCGCACCTTCTTTAGCGTAATACTTATACCACGCCTCAAATAAGCAGAACTGCTCTGGCGACATAATCCATTTAACTGCGATTTTACTTGGTGTTTGGGTATAACGTCGTCGTTGCCGCGCGGGGCCGGCTTCCATATCGGTACGGATAATTGCCTCATCAGGTCGTATAGAATAGCCCTCAACCGTCGGATAAGGTAAGCGTTTTGGAAAAGTAATCGTTGTCATCTATAACTCCCATAAGCCGGATTTAATCCGTAGCGTTGTTCCAAAATCGGCGAAAGACCTTCGCCTTTGGTTATGTTTTTACCAATCGCGCCCTCAATTTTTTCAATCACGACATCCAAGCTGAAATCGCCGTTACCGAGATTGGTCTTAGATACCGAGGTTTTGACTTCCGAGGCGGCATTGTTCACGACATTAACGTTGACGTTTACTTCCGCACCACCGCCATCACCCAGAGCTTTCATCTGTTCCTTAGTGAACACACCTTCGCCCCGTTTAGCGATAATCGGCACTTCATCGCCGACGATACCGCCCTTATGAAACTTCGGCGCACCGCTGAACACCGTCGGGCTAACATAGCTCGTTTTGAGCGTATCTGCGCCGACAATGCCGCCGGTATGTGCCGTTCCAAATCCCATGTATGCGGAAAGACTTGCCATAAGCGGTTGCGTGATGGCTTGACGCATTGCTAATTTTGCAAAATCCTGAACAATCGAATTAACCAAATCGGAAATGTTCATTTTGCCGGTCGTCACAAACGATACCAGCGCATCTTCCATGTTATGAAAGGCATTTCTGACGGCACTTTCGGCAAGCGTGGCAAAGTCATCTACTTCTCTTTTCAAGCCGATAAAGCCGCGCTTGAAGCCGTCTTCCATTTTTTTCGAAGTGGCAAGAGCTGTTTCATCGGCTTTTTTAACCATATTATCGTAAACTTGCTCGATTTGCTTTTTATAATCTTCATAACCGCTCGCACTTGAACGCAAGTTTTTGAGTGCATTTTCTTTCCATTGGTCGGCTTTGGCCATTGCTTGTTCGTATGGCGTTTTAAGCTCCAATAGTTTGTTTTTAATGTCCTCAATATTGCGCTTATAAGCATTATCCGCCGATTTATCCGTTGTTTTCGGCGTGGTAAAGGTCGGTGTCGGCGTTTCTGCTTTAACCGGCTCTTTCGGTCGCAACTCCGGATTTTCAAGATATTTAAGCTCTTGCTGAGCTTTATAAGCATCTTGCTCAGCGGCTTTTAAGAGCAACAGTTTATCTTGGATTTCCTTTGCCTGAGGCTGAAAATCCGGATACTGCGCCGCCACCGCCCAAATTTCTTTCTCATATTGCTCTAAGCTGATTTTAGACTGCCGGAGCGTTTCCGCCCATTCTTTGGCATAAATCTCGTAATCTTTAAGCAAAGACTTCGGCGAGTGCCGGATACGAAAAGACAAGCCGCCGGTGTTTTTTATTTCGGCGGTTAGGTCTTTTATGTTCTGCTTAGCGGTCTTTAGCTTTAAGCCCCATTCGGCAAGCGACATATCCTTTTGCTGTTCCGCCGAAAACTTCGTCGCTTCCTCGGTGGTGGCTTTAAGTTCATCTTGGAGCTTTTTCAAAGTTTCTGCGTGATCGTGAGCGGCACGTTTAGCGACATCATGGCTATCAACGAGCTTATATAACGCCATACAAACCAAAACCGCAAGCCCAGCGGGACCGCCGATAAGTGCCAGCGCACCGCGCAAAACTCCGGCTGCCGTTGCCAACACACCCATTTGTACCGCCGCCAGCTTTGACACGTTACTCATCATAGCAATACCGGTAATCGCCGATTTTGCTTGCAATGACATAGAGGCAAACGAGGCTTGAACATAACCTATACCGGCTCGTAGCAAGGTTAAACCGCTTAAAATTGCTTTTGAGCCAAACCGAATAGTCAACAATTCTAACAAGACATCGGCGTGCTTAGTGAGAAAGAAAAACGCGTTTGACGCGAGATTTACTGCCGTCGTTAAACCTTTACCGATAGAAGTGGCGGCATCTTCCGCACCGTCAACCATATCGTTGAATTGTTTCAGCGCATCCTTTATGGCGGTTGTCAGTCCGGCTTCGCCAATGTTTCGGGCGAGTTTACCGAAAGCGTCCTCGATGTTACTCATCACGCCGCCCATCGTGTCCATCTGCTCTTTCATAGCTCCGGCAAATTGCACATTACCAAGCGAGCGCAGATAAGCCTCAATCGCTTTAGCGTTCTTTTCTACGGTTGTCGTAATGCCCTGAAAGGTAAAGTTAACCTTATCTTTTTCCGTTGTCGCCATAATACCGAAAGAACGGAGCGAGCGGAAGTTGAACATCACAGCGTTTGATAACGCTTCCGTAAAGTCCATAATACC
>JAFUXW010000280.1 GCA_017477035.1 Alphaproteobacteria bacterium
AGATGTTAAATTTATTCCTACTTTGCAAGATATTGTAAACAGTGAAGATATAGACGTAATTACGAGCAAAAAAAATGTAAAAATTAAATGGACTGCGATAGCGGGAAAACAGTTAGCTGACGTATTAATTGTTGCCGATGATAAGGCTTATATTGCCAATATTAAATATAAGCAAAATTATATATCACTGCTTTATATTGTTATATTGGCCTTTATCGGTGGTATTATTTTAAATGCAATGCCTTGCGTTTTTCCGATTTTGAGTTTGAAAATATTTGCACTGATTAAACAAAGAAAAAGAAGTAAAACAAGAGCTAAAATTAATGCGATATTATATGTTTTTGGGGTACTGACGTCATTTTTACTTCTAACAATTTGTTTGGTGGGATTAAAAAACAGTGGAGAAGCAGTAGGATGGGGATTTCAGTTGCAGTCTAATTGGTTTGTAGGGATGATGGCTGTCATTTTTTTGATTTTATTTCTGTATATGGTGGAATGGTTGCATTTTCCGGCGTTTGCCAATAGGCTTATTCATAAGGTTTCTGGATTTAATGATTTTACTACCGGCTTTTTTGCGGTTATGGTTGCGAGTCCTTGTACCGGGCCTTTTATGGGAGCTGCCATAGGTTATGCTTTTATGCGTTCAAATACGGAAGTTTTTGCCGTATTTACAGCTTTAGCTCTGGGATATGCTTTACCGTATGCTTTAATTGAAATGTATCCGCAGGTTATAAGTCGTATTTTGCCTAAACCGGGGAGATGGATGCGTAATGTCAAAATTATTTTAGCAATTCCGGTTTTATTGACAGCTTTGTGGTTAGGAGGTGTATGGTATTCGCAGATCACAGATTCATATACAATACTGGAAACAGAAAATGACGAAAAATTAAAATGGTTGCCGTTTGATGCAAAAAAAATTGCAAATTTAAATGCAAAAGGTGAAAATATTTTTATCGATTTTACGGCAGATTGGTGCCTTACTTGTAAATTTAATGAGAAGTTTTTAATAAATACAAAGCGATTCAAAAATTTTGTAAAACAGAATAATGTTCATTTATTTTTAGCAGATTTAACCGAAAATAATGAAGAATACCATCAGGCTTTATCTGATTACGGACGAGATGGTATTCCTCTATATGTGTATTATAGCAATGGAAAACACAAAATATTGCCATTGTTTTTCAGCATAAATGATATGTAAAAATTAGCATACAATAGGTAAAAAAAAGAGGGGATTATTTCCCCCTTGTTTTTAAGTAGATGTTAATCAGCTATGTATTGACAATTTCTGATAATATAATCCATTTCTTCCCAAGAATTAGGTCTGTCAACCGCATTGAAATTATAGCCTTCTTCTTCTGGAATAACAAAAGCATCTAATATATTATAGTAGTCTTGTTTTTGTTTTTCATCCCAGAGGCAATTATATTTAAATTCAACATCTTTTATTTCAGGCGCCTTAGCTAAAACTTCCGGCTTAATTTTTGACGTATCAGGTTTAGGCTCCCACAGAGTAAACTTGAAATGGCATTTATCATCTTCTACGCCAATAATTTCACGAGTTACTTTTGAATCCATAATTTCTTGAGTTTTCTTTGCCGGTTTGCAATCAAGTAAATTTGCTCTTATATCGGCAGTATGGTCAATTTTATCACGCATAAAAGTGCATATATCAGGATTACTCATTATATCCATGGCCTTTTGATAGTAAGGGTTAGAGTTAATCTTTATTTCATCGTAACGCGGTGAAAATTTATTTACTTGATAATTACTTAAAGAATCGGCATATTCTTGTGCTTGCTCGGCAGTCAATGCACAATCCTGCGTTATATGCACTGAAGTATTGGTAAAGCCCTCTACTTTGAGGATACATTTATCATCTTTCATACCCAATACATCGTAAACAGTTTTGACATTTATTTTTTTATAAGATGAAACTTTTTCTCCATGATATGGCTTGCAGTAATACAAGCTACGCAAAAAATCATCGGTAAGCTGTAACGGCGATAAGTCAACAGACATATCAAGTATTTGTGCATTTGCCGGTAAATATATAAAAATTGCCGAGGCAACGGCTGCGATTTTAATCAGGTTCTTTAATTCTTTCAATGTTAGCTCCTACTGCTTTAAATTTTTCTTCCAAATGTTCATAACCGCGATCAAGATGATACACGCGATTTACTATTGTTTCCCCTTCAGCAACCAGTCCAGCCAAGATAAGGGCAAAAGAAGCACGTAAATCCGTAGACATTACAGGTGCTGCAGACAGCTTTTCGACTCCGCGCACAATGGCTGATGCGTGACCGTGTACATTAATATTAGCTCCCATACGCATTAATTCCGGAACATGCATGAAACGATTTTCCCAAATACTTTCGGTAATCATTGCAGCACCACCAGAAACGCACATTAGAGCCATAAATTGAGCTTGCAAATCCGTCGGAAATCCCGGATAATAATCGGTATAAATATCTTGTCCCTGCAAAACAGCATTTTGTGCATCAACAATTATGCTGTTTGGTGTTGTTTCTATTTTGACGCCTGTTTTCCGTAAAATATCAAGCGGAGTCTGTAAAAAATCAGCATTGGCATTAATCAATTCCAAACGTCCTTTGGTCATTGCCGCTGCAACTGCATAAGATCCAGCTTCTATACGATCATTAACAATGTAATGAGTTGCACCATGCAGCTTTTCCACCCCGTGAATAGTGAGAGTTGAAGTATTTGCTCCTTCAATGATTGCCCCCATATCGGTTAATAAATTGATTAAATCTGCAATTTCAGGTTCTTTGGCTGCATTTTCTATCACAGTGGTTCCTTCTGCCAAAGTTGCTGCCATTAGAATATTGCAAGTTGCGCCGACCGAAGCGGAATGAAAAGATACGTGAGCGCCTCGTAGACGTCCGCCAACGTCAGCAACTACATATCCGTTTTTAATTTCAATTTTAGCTCCCATTTGTTCTAACGAGCTTAGATGTATATCCATTGGGCGAGCTCCTATAGCACACCCTCCGGGAAGTGATAGCTCAACGTGTCCGCATCTAGCCAAAAGAGGACCCAAAACATAGTATGAAGCACGCATTTTTCGCACATAATCATAAGGAGCAACCAAACTTGTCGGCTTAGAAGTATGGTATATTATACTGTTTGTAAGATGTCCGTTATAATCCTCTTGTTTTTCCTCAATATGAGTGCCAAGTTGTAACAGTAGGGCATTAAGAGAATTAATATCCGAGAGAAAAGGAAGATTTTTTATGGTAACCGGCTCATCTGTCAACAGACTTGCGCAAATGATAGGTAAAGCTGCATTTTTGGCTCCACTGATATAAACTTTACCGAACAACGGATTGCCGCCGATAATTTTAATCTTATCCACGATGTTTCTCCTTTTCTTGTTTTATTTTTTCTAATTCTTGCTGTTGCTTTTTGCGCTTGGCAAGATTTTTTTGCAGAGCTTTGGCTTCTTTTTCAAAGCGAATCTGTTTGGGCGATTTCTGTTGTGTCATACGGATACATTTCCCTTCAAAAAGCATTCACCAATGACAGTATTATAAGACAAGCATATTATAAGGCAAGAGTTGAAAATTTTTAATCACAGGTTTATGTAAGTTATTGGGTGATGAAAATAA
>JAFUXW010000035.1 GCA_017477035.1 Alphaproteobacteria bacterium
TTATAATGAAGAAACTATATTTTACTACCGCGGCCGCATTATTAATGAGCGTAAGTAACGTTCAGGCTGCCGGATATCAATTAAATGAATATTCTATGACCGGATTGGGACGTGCTTTCGCCGGTATGGGAATTATGGGCGATGATTATTCAGCAATGGCTTTTAATCCTGCCGGTATGACAGCTAATAAGCGCTCAGGTATTCAAGGCGGTTTGGCAGGAACACAAATTTATTCCAAAGCCAAGACGAAATACGGAACAGATAAAATGGACTATTGGGTTCCTCTGCCAAGTGTGATGGGGCAATATAATCATAATGATAAATTGTTTTTCGGTGCCGGTATCTATATTCCTTATGGACTTTCAACCAAATATAAACATGACAGCCATACAGCTACACAATCGGCGTCCGGAGTTCGTAAATCTTATTTGGAGGTAATTGATTTCAACTTTTCAACCGCTTATCGTTTTGATAACGGCTTATCACTCGGTGCCAGTGCAATTTTACGTTGGATTGAAGGTCAATTGACCTCAAATGTTAACCGTAAGAATCCGTACACCGGACAATTAATGAATCTCGGTTATAACGATTATCGCGTTAACGGCTGGTCTCAAACTTTGCAATTAGGTGCAATGTACGAATTTGATGAAGACACCAGAATCGGTTTGTCTTATCGTTTCAAGAGCACTCAAAAGCCTCGCGGTAAACAATATGTATATATGAACGAAATCGGCCAGATGTTCGGTCAGGACGCATTTAGCCGCTATAATACTATGGCCGATCCTGAATTGCCGGCCAGCTGGATTTTATCAGGTTACCATAAATTCGGTGAAAAATGGGGAACTTCTGCATCTGTTAAATATGCTCAATGGCATCGTTTCTATACGTTCCCGGCTGAATCGACTGCCGGTGATTACAGTGTTGATTACAAATGGAAAGACGCTTGGACGATTGCCTTAGGTGAAGATTACTACTTAAATGATAATTGGACACTTCGTTTTGGTGGAGCGTGGGATCAATCTCCATCACGCAGTAATGCAACCAGAACCAACCGTATCCCTGATGTGGACAGAATTTGGGCTTCTTGTGGTTTCAGTTATATGAACGGAAATCATCAATTTGATATGGGGTATTCTCATTTGTTTATGATGCATGGTCGTACTCGTAATGATAATCCGGAAGCGCCGCAATCAAGAGATATGCAAGCAAAATATTATAGTCACAGTAATATTGTCGGCATTCAATATCAATACAAATTCTAAAATCTCGTATAACGGGTAACTACTTGTAAGTCCTCTTGTTTATGTACCGCTATGTACACTGCACAAGAGGACTTACTGCGTATTTCCTTCGTTATCCGAGATTTTCTTACGGATAATATAGAAAACAGTATACCTGATTTAATATATCATCTTTGCTTAATATTAAGCAGAAAATATAATACCGAGTCGATAAAATTATATTTCTACTCGGTAAAAAGTAATAAAAAGAGCCATAAGAAAACAAAAAATACGTAAATTGCCGTAAAATAGAGTATTTATGCACATTTTTTTGTTAGATTTGTAATAATTTTGTTTGACTCTTATCAAAAATGCGTGAAATATGGACTTGTAGGGCGGATACGCCTTTATATAACTCTTAATATTAAGAAAGGGAATAATATGAACAAAACTGAATTCATTGATGCCGTTGCTAAAGAAGCAGAGGCTTCCAAAGTTGCAGCTTCTCAAGTTGTTAACGCTGCTATTGCCGTAATCACCAAA